>JAKEEV010000515.1 GCA_022616395.1 Planctomycetia bacterium
GCCAGTTCCGCGAACTCGCTTTGCGCGATGTAGGGCGGGTTGCTCACTATCAGGTCGAAAACACTTTCTGGCGCGAGTGGCTCGAACAGATCGCCTTGCAGGAAGCTCATTCGATCCGCGACTCCGTGCTTGGTTGCGTTTCGGCGCGCGACTTCGAGCGCATCGGGCGAGACGTCGGTCGTGGTGACGTGTGCATCCTTCTTGATGTGTGCAATGCTGACCGCGATACACCCTGATCCTGTGCCGATGTCGAGCACGGTGGGCGCATGAAGTGGCTTTAGCCGCCGATCGGCTTCGACCATGAGTGTTTCGGTATCGGATCGCGGAATGAGCACCGCGGGCGAGACATCGAAGGGGAGTAAGTAGAATTCGCGCGAACCGATGAGGTACGCGACCGGCCAGCCAGCCATGCGGCGCTGAATCAGTTCCTTGAACTTCGTCCGCTCGGCTTCGCCCGGCTGCTCATCGAAGCGCACGAACAGATCGACCCGCTTGCAGGCGAGAACGTGAGCGAGCAAGAGTTCGGCTTCGCGCTTGGCCGCCTCAACGCCCTTCGACGCGAGGAAGTCGGTCGTCCACTTCAGCAGCGCCTTGATCGTCCAGACCGGCGGCTGCGATGCGGGTTGCATCAGTCCGTTCCTTGGGTGGTTGTTGCGTGGTCACAGGCGGAGTTTGATCGCGCGCTGGTATTATGCAGGAAGCCGCAAGGGGGCGACAGATCGGTTGCCCAACATCACCGCGCTGCGGAGGGCGATGGATGGAAGATCGACGACAAGCGGCTCTCGATATTCTCACGCACTCGCCTTTTCGCTTCACGCGATAGCGGAACGTTCAGACGGTGATGCAGGCGGAATGCGAGCACTTCCTCAAAAAAGTTTTGTCCGTTTGTCCGGGTTCATTTCCTCCTCGCGTTCTATCTTCACAGACCGACACCGAACGGCGACGAACGGATCGTCGCGGGTGAGTGACCAGGCTCCGCGCTTGGTGACCACTCGCCGGGCCAGTCGGGCGAAGGTCGCCCAACCGTTGGGAATGAGTCCCGCGTCTCCGCTGGCATATCGCCGTTGGTTTCACTGTGTCTGCCGGGAGAAGCTCGCGCAGACGGGAGTTTTTGTGATGACTTCTGCGAAGACTGGTTTCAGCGCGCTGGTCGCGTGCGTGGTCACAGCGGTCGTTCCGAGCCTCGCCAGCGCTACCGAGGTGAAGATCGACAACGTCTCCAACGACGACATCTATGTGGCAATCGCCTACAAGTTCTGGAAAGGCGACCTGGCCTCCGAGGGGTGGTTCAAAATCGGGAGCAACAACACCAAAACGTTCTTCGCCGACGACGAGTCGGACATGCACCTGCGGGTGCTGAACAAGAAGGGCAATGAGATCTTGTGGAAGAACTACAAGACTTACGCCAACTGGACGATCCACCCAACGTCACGCTTCACGGTTTCAAGGAGTCCGCTCAACAAGGAGGTTCGTGTCTACCGCTGGGGATCGAAGTTGGAGAACGATTTCAATGCCAGGAAGGGTGATCCC
>JAKEEV010000516.1 GCA_022616395.1 Planctomycetia bacterium
AATGTATCCGGGCCGACTTTTGCCCACGCGCCGACTTGCAGCTTGGGAGGCAGAATCACCGCGAAGTTGTCCTTCGCCTGGAAGTTCTTCCGCGAGTTCAGATACAAGTTGGCCTTGCCGCCCGCCGATTGCACCACGAACTGAACCGTCACTTTCTCGCCCACCTTCTTTGCTGCATCGTCCGGAGAAAGCACACCGTCGGGGAGCTTCGCTGCGGGCTTTGTGCCCTTGAGCGTGCTTAAGCGCACCTTGAATCCACACGTCGCGTCTCCATCTTCATCTCGAATTTGCACCGCGAGGCGCGGGTTGTCGCTAGTCCAGTCAATCGTGATGAACCCGAAGTTGTCTCCGTAGGGCATCGCGGAGAGGCGGTTCTCGTTCTTCTCTGGTGCGCGCCAGTTCTTTGACGCCTGGTTGAGTCCGCTGCTCGTGATGTCATAAAGCGGATAGCCAAGCGCCTTCGTGTCGAGTGAAATCTCCGCGAGGTGTCGGTCTCCGCTCAGGACGAGCACGCCGCTGGCTCCGGTGCTGTTGAGAAGCGCATAGAGCTTGTCGCGTTCCTTCGGGAAGTTCCCCCACTTCTCGAAGGGGTGATCGTTCGAGATGACTTGCACGCTGGAAACGAGTAACCGCACTTCCGCCGGCTTCTTCAATTGTTCCTCCAACCACTTCCATTGCTCCGAGCCGAGCATCGTGGCTTCCGCATCGATGTTGGGGATATAAGGAATGATCCGCGTGCCCGGCAGAGGCTTCTCGGCCTTCTTCAGCGGACTGCGGAAGTATCTCGTATCGAGCAGAATCACTTGCACGCGCTTTCCCGGTGGGCCGAACACCTCCGCGTGGTAAATCCCCTTCTTCTTTCGGCGCGTGTCGTTGGCCGGGACTCCGAAGAAGTCCAGAAACTCCTTCTGTGCTCCTTCCTTGTGTTCCCAGAGGCTGTCGCCGTCGTTCTTGCCGTAATCGTGATCGTCCCAGGTGCCGAGCATCAGCGGACACGCGGATCGGAGCTTCACGAACGCCGGCAACTTCGCCATCTGTTGATACTTCTCGCGAATCACATCAGGTGTCACCTTCACCTTGCGGT
>JAKEEV010000517.1 GCA_022616395.1 Planctomycetia bacterium
AATAAGGCGGGCTGATCCAAGTGGAGACCTCTCAATCAGTTATGGCAAGAGTGTTCTGAACTGTACGCACGGAGCGATTGGAGGCTGTCCAGGATACTCTGGTGATGCTCGGCACCTGCCTGACTATCGTTACGATCTGGATCGAGCGGGAAGCATCGCAGCAGACAAGTTCATTCGGAACAGGGCGCGACGCTGCAATGTGCCGATCAGTGTTTTGGATGACGAGGATTATGGATTCCCGGGCCAACAGAAGGATCTGCCACCGATTCGCGCGAGATGAATCGGGGCAGTGAGACCGGTCTGTCTCGAACTGGCAGATATGCGAAGGGCGCGCGAATGATGATGAGACGCCGGGGTATTCTTCGAAGCGCTCACAGCATCGTGAGTTGCATGATGATCAACTTAATCGGATGCACACCCGCTGCAGTTCCGCGTGGATACTATTCAGGTGAGTTTTCCTCGGCTAATCGGAGTGACCGAGAAATCCGCATGCTCGACTGTTCGGGTTTTGGATTTGCCTCACCGCAGGCGGGCATACTGGTATCTGGCGGAACTGGCGGAGCGGAACTCTCGTTTGGGCCCCTGTCTGCATTCCCGAAACAAACGACGATTCGGTGGCGCGACGAGGTGACCCGTGAAGAATTCTCACAGACTTTAGACCTCGCGGGAGTGGTGCCGACCGGTGTCGAAGGGATCACCGAGTTCGAGTTTACTCCAGAGTACAGGTGGGTGGTTCGCTTTGTACCGTCACGCCGGAAGTGACGCAGCTCCGGTTCCACCGGACGCCTTCGAATGTTCGCCATGCTCTGCGGACTGCTGTTGCTCTGCGGAATTCTCCCCGGTGAGACCTATGCGCCCACGTCCAACGCGCTGTATGCGACGCGCGAACCGGAAAACACGTCCAACCCGCTGGCGATCATCACCGACTTCCTGTATCACCCCACGGGGGAGGTCTACCAAACGGTCGACCCGCGCGGCGTCACGACCGACTTCTCGTTCGACGCGCTGGGCCGGGCGACGGTGCAGATCGAAGCGGTGGGGACGCCGGCCGAACGCCGCACCGAGTTCGACCATGACGACGACGGCCGCGTGACCGCCATCCGCGCTGGTTCGACGCCAACGACACCAAT
>JAKEEV010000518.1 GCA_022616395.1 Planctomycetia bacterium
GGGGTTTCAGACCAAAGCCCAGGGTCGATTGCGAAGCAAGCGCACCCTGGGTTACAAACGTGAGCGCACATTTCTCCCATCGTTCGCGTGCGTTTCTCCTTCGTTCGCGGTAGAATCCCGGTCATCCGGTCAGGACTCCTGACTCCTGACTCCTGATTCCTGACTCCCGAATTCACCATGACCGTACTCCGCGCGAGTGTCATCCTGCTGTCACTCTTCACTTCCTCCGCGCTGGGCGCGGAACCCGCGGTGAAGCTCGTTTCTCCGAAGGCGGGCGATCCGCCGGTGGTGGAAATCACCGGTATCGACAAATCGCACCTCAAAGCGCTTGCGGGGGCGAAACTCACGCCCGAAGAGTGGGCGAAGGTGGCCCGGTTCGTGGTGGACAGCGGTTCGCCGGAAGAAATCGCGTCTCGGCCATCGGTTGCGGGCGCGTGGGCGGTCGCGGGTGATGTGTTGCGGTTCGAGCCGGAATATCCGCTGGCTCCCGGTGTGAAGTACCGCGTGTTCTGCGATCTGTCCGCGACTCCGCGCGCGAAGATCAAAGCGGACGCCTTCACGCTCTCCGTGTTCATTCCCAAGCCGCCGCCCGGCCCGCGTGTGGCGGTCACCGCCGTGTATCCTTCCGCCAACCGGTTGCCTGAAAATACGCTGCGGTTCTACATTCACTTCTCCGGTCCGGTCACGCGCGGAGATGTCTACAGCTACGTGAAACTCATTCGCGATGACGAAACGGAAGTGACCGGCGCGTTCCTGGAACTGGGCGAGGAGTTGTGGTCAACGGATGGCTTGCGCTTGACGTTGCTCTTCGATCCGGGCCGCGTCAAGCGCGGGCTGGCTCCGCGCGAAGTCTTCGGCCCGATCCTGGAAGAAGGCCGACGATACACGTTTGTGATTGACCCCAAATGGGAAGACACCGAAGGCCGACCGCTTCTGAACAAGATAACCAGAACATTCGACGTCGGTCCGCCGGATGATTCCCCCGTGTGGCCCGATCAGTGGAAGCTTGTCGCTCCGCGGCCCGGAGGCAATTCGCCTCTTTTGATCCGCCTGGCGAAGCCACACGATCACGCGCTTCTGGGCCGCATGATGTGGGTGACGGATAAGAGCGGCAAAAGGATCGCCGGCACGTTCTCCGTCGGTGGTGGTGATCGCGTGGTGTCGTTCACTCCGAAAAGTCCGTGGACTCGCGGCGATTACAAGCTCGTGATCGATGCACGACTGGAAGATGTGTGCGGCAACCGCGTCGGCGAACCGTTTGAGGTGGACGAGTTCAAACCCATCACGGTAAAGCCCATCGAGAAGACTGTCGAACGCCCCTTCACGGTGAAGTAGCACGAATCGCGTGGGTGCAGGAAGAGTTTTTGGCGTTGTGGAGGTTTGACCCAGCCGGCTCACGCCGACGGTTCGACAATGACCAATCCACCCAGCCTGCTAACGCTGGGTGTTCGACAAAGCCCCGACGAACCGCCGGCGTTAGCCGGCTGGGTTGCTTCAACGACCAGATTCCTGCATCCAATCGCATTTCTCAGCTTGACAGAGGCGGAAAGTCGTATACTATTCATTCGTTCACTTATGGCGAGGGAAGCCATGAGTGCCGGAGTGTTTGGTTCAGCGCTCCAGTTGCGCGCTGAAACGCGATTTCGGAGCAACGTCATTCGATGTACTGACGTTCACATGAGGATAGGTTGTGCAAGGAGTTTTTTCAAAATGCAACTCGCTCAAGTAGGCCCGCCGAGCCGAGGCGGGCGCTTGGACAGATTCTTGAAGTGATGCGAAATGGGCAACAGTGCCGCTCGGCAAGCGGCACCTACGGAAAGCCACCGAAGCGTGTTCGGTTTGGTAGGTCCGGCGAGCCGAGCCGGACTGTATTGCTGTGCCGCTCGGCAAGCGGCACCTACTTGGCAGCACCTCTGACGTTCAAGCGACGATAGGTTGTGTAACACGTTTTCCGAAATGCAACTCGGCGCTCTGTTGGTGTCTCGCCTTCAGGCGGTCTTGAAGCAATAGACC
>JAKEEV010000519.1 GCA_022616395.1 Planctomycetia bacterium
GTCACCGAAGCGGTGATCGTTGACGCGATCGTCACGCTCGGCGTGCGGACGGTGAAGGAACTGCGGACCGCGACCGGAGCCGGAGAAGGCTGCACCTGCTGTCTCGAAGAACTTCGCGAGTACCTCGAAGTCCACGCCGATGCTCGAGTCGCTTCTTACGGTTTCGCTTCGGCTGTAGCCGGGGTCTGTGACCCCGGACCTACGAGATAACATCGCGACCATTCGGTTCCTTGGCCTCACAGAGCCGGCTACAAAACACATCCCCGCAGAGGTTCAATCCTCCTATTCCTCCGCCATCTGCTCGGCCAGGTAGAGTTGGTCCCCGACCGTCTTCATCAGGTCGAGTTGCGTTTCCAGCCAGTCGACGTGCTCCTCGGACTCCTTGAGGATTTCCAGAGCGAGGTCGTGAGTGACGTTGTCCTTGAGCTGGATCGCGAGGTTTACCAGTTCGTTGTAAGCCACCACGCCGCCCATCTCTAACTTCAGATCGTTCTCGAACTGCTCCTTGACGTTCGATCCAACTCGAATCACGTCGTAGCGGGCAATTTCGGGAGTGCCCTCCAGAAACAGGATGCGCTCGATAATCATGTCCGCGTGCTTCATCTCGCCGATGGACTCCTCGTAGTGCTTCTTCGCCAGCCGCATGAAGCCCCAGTTCTTGCACATCTTCGCCTGGCAGAAATACTGATTGATCGCGGTCAACTCGATGGTGAGTGCCCGGTTCAGGCCATCAAGGATTTGCGGATTGCCTTTCATCTCGGAATCTCCGTGTCGCGGGTGAGCGCCTTTCGGCGTTCAGACCGTTGTAGCGAATGCAGAGCACTCGCGTCTGCTTTCTCCTTGTCCACCCCACCCACAGGTGGCCAAGTGGCCACCTTAGGCGCGGTTTAGTGTCGAAAGCCCAGGATTTCTAGAGTTTGGTCTAAGTTGGCCACTTGGCCATCTTTGGCCATCTTTGGCCGCCTTTGGCCGCCTTTGGCCAACTTAGACCATCTCCCAGATTTTCCAGCGTTTGAGAGCCATCGAGGAGTGAACCTGCTCCGCGAAGACCGAGCCTGACCCCGAAGACACCAACTCACTGCCTCCGAACACTCAACTTCGGCTATCCACTTCTGTTCACCAGCCGTATACTAGTCATCTGTACCCCTCCACAAGTCTCGGCCCTAAACTCAGGAGGAGTGTCGGGCATGCTGGATACGCAAAGCATCGTCGTCCGCGGGGCACGCGAGCACAACCTTCGCGGCGTGAATCTCGAACTTCCCCGAAACAAGCTCATCGTGTTCACCGGCGTGAGCGGGTCGGGCAAGTCGTCGCTGGCGTTCGATACCATTTACGCCGAAGGTCAACGCCGCTACGTGGAGAGTCTCTCCAGTTACGCCCGACAGTTCCTCGGTCAGTTACCGAAGCCGGATGTCGATTACATCGGCGGACTGTCGCCCGCGGTGAGCATTCAGCAAAAGACCGCCGGGCGAAATCCGCGAAGTACAGTCGGGACAATCACCGAAGTCTCGGACTTCCTCCGGGTTCTTTACGCTCGGCTGGGACAAGGTCATTGCCCGAAGTGCGCGCGACCGATCACGGCCCAGACACGCGAGCAGATCATCGCGCGAATTCTGGCTCTTCCCGAAGGCACACGCTTTCAAATTCTGGCTCCGGTCGTGCGCGGACAGAAGGGCGAGTTCAAGGACTTCTTCGCGGACATGGTGAGGCGCGGATTCGTCCGCGCTCGAGTCGATGGGCAGATCGTGAAGCTCACCGATGACCTGAAACTCGACAAGCGCATCAAGCACACCATCGAAATCGTCATTGACCGTCTTCAGAAACGCGGAACGCGGAACGCGGAACGCGGAACGGAAGACGGGAGCTTCCGGGTTCGTGTTGCGGAAGCAGTGGAACAGGCGCTGAACCTCGCGGCAGGCAACCTCATCATCTCGGTTGAGTCGGAACCAGGGGAGCAACCACCAGACACAGGCGAGTCTGATGCTCCGCATTCCGCGCTCCGCGTTCCGCGCTCCTCCGACATTCTCCTGTCGGCCCACTACGCCTGTACTCACTGCAACATCAGCTACGAACCGCCGACTCCTCAGTTGTTCAGCTTCAACAGCCCGCATGGAATGTGCCCGACCTGCGACGGACTCGGCACGCACTACACCTTCG
Source organism: Planctomycetia bacterium (assembly GCA_022616395.1). Taxonomy (GTDB): domain Bacteria; phylum Planctomycetota; class Planctomycetia; order Gemmatales; family Gemmataceae; genus Gemmata. The sequence goes on from JAKEEV010000519.1 coordinate 2,158, forward strand.
ACCACGACTTGCTGATTCCGGATCAGGCGCTGAGCTTCTATGACGGAGCAATTCCGCTTGTCGGTCCGCTCAAAGGAATGGGCCGCTGGCGGAAGCACATCTTCGA
>JAKEEV010000520.1 GCA_022616395.1 Planctomycetia bacterium
CCGTAACCCGTGAGCGACGCGGCGTACGCCCGCCGGTGTTGGAGCGTCGAGCCGACCGGCCGACGGTATTTGCCAGACCCGACGGCCTGACGGCTCGACGAACACCGTCGGGCTTACGCCTCGACGCTCACGGGTTACGGCAGATCGACGACTTCGCCCCCCTGCGGAGTGATGAGGGCGCGAAGTGTCTTCTCTCCGAGTTTGCTCGGCCTGAGCACGCGCACGCTCCCATCGGCGAAGCAAACGATAAACTTGTCGGCAGACTTGTCGCCGAGTTGTGGGAGCGGCAGTTGGCCATCGAAAGCCAGAACGTCGGGCTTGTACCACGGCACCGCCTCGCCAGCTTCCACAATCATGAACGTGTTGCTTGAGCCGTCGGTGATACCCACGAGGGTCGGTCCCTTCTGGCCCTCGATGAGGAACGGGCGATCCTTCCCCTTCGCGTTTTCGGGCTTGGTGAAGATGCGGAAATACGTCTGCCCCTTCGGGGCCGGCCGACCGGGAATCTCGAAGACCTTGGGCATCTCCATCGCTTCGAGTTTCTTCAAGTTCTCCGCTGCGTCCCACGGTTTGGTCATGTCCAGTTGCTTGTAGAGATTGTCCTGTTCGATATAGGGGAGAATTTGCACGCGCCAGCTCCACTCCAGATTCTTCCCCCCGGCGGGATACACGTCACTGGGGAGGAATCCCATCACGTCGTGGAAGTTGTGCATCCCGAGGCCGAGTTGTTTGAGATTATTCTGCCCCTTTACGCTACTGACGGCCGCGGAGTACGACTTGGGGAGAGCGGCAACGAACTTGGTGACTGTATCCTGATACGGCAGATCAGCGGTGGCGAAGACGTTTGTGCCGTTGGCGTCCACCTTCGCGGCCTTCAGAACCGTGATGGCACTCTCCAGGAAGATGCGTTCCGCCGGGTCCATCTTGTCCTTGCGTCGATCCAGTTCCTTGCCCATCTGTCCGGCGATCTCGGTGATCCCTTCCTTGAGTACCGGAGCCGCGCGCTTCGCATCATCGGCATTGGCGAAGTTCAGTTTCAGATACCCGCGTGCGGTCTTGTCGAAGTCCGCGGCGAAGGTAACCGTGCGGGCCTTGAACAGCGCCAGATACGGAGCCGCCTCGCGGTTGTTCTCGATGTTAACCAGAGCCGAGATGGGTCGGGCGTCGATGGCCATTGCAATGTCATGCTTGTCCGCATCGGCCAGCGCTTCGGCCAGAATCCCATCCGGCTTGCGGGCGATGAGTTTACCGACGAGTCCGGCGAGGCCGGTGCCGTCATCGAGTTCCGGCAAGAACATCAGTGTCCGCGCGTCGATCAGGACCACGACCTCGAACGGCCCGTTGTCCGTTCGGAATACCTTGCCGGTGCCCGGACCGGGGCGTTTCTCCTGATTCACGGCTTCGAGCGACTTGAGAACCTTCGCCTCGTTGTACGGCTTGCGTGTGTTCACCAGAAGCACTGCTCCCGGTTCCCGCATGGGCACGCCCGGCATGAAGAACGTGACGCGGTCGATGTCCGCGGGGGGAAGACCACACATCTGATCGGTCGGGCCGGGATTCTGCGCCGTGAACCAGTCGCGCAGCGGCTTGAAGTTGGGGTTGTCCCACAGCTTCGACACCTTCACGGTGAAGAACGCGAACGTATCAGTCGGCACCGCGGCCAGATCGGGTGATGGGCGCATCACCGGCTGAGCAGCCGGCAGCGGTTGTGGCGGCTGGGCCGGAGCGTAAGCGGTCATCGCGACCGCCAGCCCGAGCAGAACAGCGAGGAATGTGACACGGGTGCGCATCGGAAGACTCTCCGGGACGAGATGTGAAACGCGGAGCAACAGCGCCCGCGATCATACACCGGCTGCACCGCGAATGCCAAGAGTAGGGAATTGTTAGTAATCGGTAATCAGTGATCAGTTTGCTGTGTCGAAATGCTCAGAGGTGGGAAAGACAGAAGCCCCCTCACCCGCCGTTACGACTGACGCGAAGCGCGTCAGTCGTTACGGCGGGTGAGGGGGCTTGGTTTCTCTTCCCTTCCCACTCAACGCACCGAGCATTTCGACACAGCATAATCAGTTATCAGTCATCAGTCAGCGCGGTTTTTTCACTGATGACTGTTCACTGATTACTGCCCCAACTACCGGCTAATACGCGTGTTTCTGCTTGGAGAAGAGCATCCGCCAGATGGTCAGGAACATGATGCGCAGATCGAACAGCGGGTTCCAGTGCGTGATGTAGTAGAGGTCGAACTGGACGCGTTTGCGCAGCGACGAGTTTCCACGCCAGCCGTTGACTTGTGCCCAACCGGTCATGCCTGCCTTCACCGCGTGCCGGGCGTTGTAGTTCGGGATGGTCTTGGCGAACTTCTGCACGAACACGGGGCGCTCCGGTCGCGGACCGACGAGGCTCATGTCTCCCCAGAGTACGTTGAAGAGCTGCGGGAGTTCATCAATGTTGGTGACACGCAAGAGCGCGCCGAGGCGAGTGCGCCGCGGGTCGTTCTGAGTTGTCATCTGGGCGCCGGTCGCCTCGGCATCGGTGCGCATCGTGCGGAACTTCAGCATGTTGAATGACAGGCCGTTCAGTCCGCAGCGTTCCTGTCGGTAAAGCACCGGGCCGGGACTTGTGAGCTTGATGAGCACCGCGACAAGAGCCATGAGCGGAGCAAGCAGAATCAGCGCGACCGACGCGAGAATGATGTCCATCACTCGCTTCACGACCACGTTGAGACCGTGATGCGGGTTCTCGCGAAGGCCGATCACCGTCATGCCGTGAATTTGCATCGTGGTGAATGCCATACCCGCCATCGCGGGAATGTCGGCGATCAGTTGCACATCCACGACGGTTTGCGACAGAGCCGCGAATACTCGTCGGGCATCGGAGTAGCGATTCAGGGGAAGTGCGACGAACACATGCTCGATGTGATGCTTCGAGACGAGTTCGGATAGCTCCGAGATCGAACCGAGAACGGGCAAGTCGGCCGCGGGTCCGCGATGGCCTTCGTCTTCGACATAGCCGACGGGTTGAATGCCGGACCAGTTCACTGTGCGAAGCGTCCTCACCGTTCGACGCGCCAGGCGCCCCGTACCGACGATCAGCGCATGACTCTGGTTCACTCCGCGTGCGCGAAGCCTACGAACAGTCGTCCAGCTTGCTCGCCGGGCGATCACTGCGGTAATCAGCGTCCCGATGGCGAAGAGTGCCATCGCGCCACGCGATTCGTACTGAGCGTGCCGCGCGAAGCTTGTCGCCATCACGAGCAGAGCCATCAAGACAACGCCCTTCGCGACCGCGGCAAGTTCTTCCCGGAATCGCCGAAGTCGGTGGACTTCGTACATCCCGGCCAGTCGGTAGGCGACCATCGCGACGAGCAGCACCAGCGGCAGAGCGCGCAGATACAGGGCGAACTCCGGCACTCCACGCGGAGTTGAGAAATACCCGGAGTGAAACCGCACCCAATACGCAGTCAGCCACGCGCCGGCCGTGAGAAGCAAATCCCATAGCAGGAACCACGCGACCAGCGACTGACTGACCCTGCGAACCATCGGGCGACCTCGTCCCTCCGTGACAGCCTTGTAGGACAGGCATCTTGCCTGTCATTCCAGAGAGACAGGCAAGATGCCTGTCTACAAGAAGAGACAGGTGTCCAGCCTGTCCTACTTCAGGGCGGCGGACGGTAGCACTCGCGCCTCATCGCGTCAAGCCGGGTACAATTCCACTGGAATTCGGATCGAGAACTGACATCGTCAGCAACTTTTGAGGTGATACCGTGCTCAATGCAGACCAACTCTTGGCGAAACTTTACGCGCTGCGCAAGGACTACGCGGACGATCCCGAAGACGAAACTTACCAGGCGCTCCACCACGCCTTCTTGTTCATCAGCTACAACATGGGCGCGTTCAAGGAGTACGTGAACAAGGAAGCCGAGAAGCAAGAGAAGAAGTGAGGGCAATCCGTTTATGGACGACCGCCAGGCACTGATGGCCGCGATTATCGCCAACCCGCAGGAGGACACTCCGCGCCTTGTGTTCGCCGACTGGCTGCAAGAGCACGGAGACAAACACGATCAGGCGCGCGCGGAGTTCATCCGCCTTCAGATTAAGCTGGCTCAGTTGCCCGAGGGTGCTGAGTCGAAAAAACTCGCAGAGCAGGCAAAAGCGCTCGACAAGAAACACCGCAAGGCATGGCTCAAACCGCTGTCGGTATTCGACTGGCAGTTCCGAGGAACCAGCATCACCCGTTTCACGCGCGGGCTAGTGGATTCCTGGATCGTCATGCCGGGTGATTTCCTCCGGATAGGAGGGAGTTCCCTTCTGCCAGATGCACTTGCGGAAGTGGGTGTTGAACGACTCGACTTCTACGACCCGACCAAGCGCCTCAAGAAACTGACCGCGTTTGAATCTCTCCGCTGGTTCTGCCACTTCGAGTACTCCGAGGCCACTGAGGAAGCTCTCGCGGAGTTCGCCCGCTCGCCGAACCTCAC
>JAKEEV010000053.1 GCA_022616395.1 Planctomycetia bacterium
GATCCGCTGCTGATCTGGTCGCTGATGGGAGACGGGCAGGTGGACGAGAAGCTGCTTGCGAAGCGCGACAAGCAATTCAACGTGAACACCAAACAACTGCGCGAGCAGCGCGGTAAAGGTATCGGGTATGAAGTCCCGAACGTCTCAACACCCGCGAATATGGACACAATCGGTCGTCAGTGGACCAACAACGGTGATGACAAGCCGACGCCGAAGAAGAAGTGAAGTCGCCGCGTGTTGAAAGTAGGCAACTCGCGGAGCGAGTGATTGCTTCCTGTAGGACAGGCAAAATGCCTGTCTCTTTCTGTAGGACAGGCATCTTGCCTGTCATTGCTTCTGACAGGCAAGATGCCTGTCCTACTTTTCACCTCGCGTCCTGTTCGCGCAGAAGTGCGGCCATCTCGCGGTGAATGCGTCGGCGAATTAGGAACTCATCCTCATCGAGCCAGGCGCGCACTGTCGCGCCGAGGGTGAATTCGTCGGTCACCACCGACCGGACAACGGTGTCAATGAGTCTCAGCGGTTGAAGCGTGTAGTAGCGGTTGGTGGAGCTATCCACATTCAGTCGGTCGAGTCTCTGGAAGATTTCTTCGAGGCGGCCCAGCGCGATCCCGGCCGGCGCAAAGCCGAGCGCCTCCGCGTAGGCCAGCGCGACTCGTGTTCGCGTCCGCAGGTCGTCCGCTTTCGTGACGAATAACGACTCGCGCGCTGCATTCAGGATGCGATTTCCCGCCTCTTCATCGCCGGCCGCGAACCAGCCAATCGCCAGCCCGATCCGTTCCGCTGGGATCGCGCGAGTGTCTCCCCATTCTCCGCGCGCGGGGTCAAGCACTTGAATGAGGGCATCCGCCTCGGCGGTCAGTCCGTACTTCCGAGTTGTACGGAATACGCGGGGAGCAGCAGCGCTGACTGCCGGAAGTAATCGGCCCGTAGCGACTTCGCGCACGAGGTATCGAAGGAGCTGGTCGGCCTCTGGCGCGGGAGCGACAGCAACCGCCGACTCAATCGTCGCACTTTGAAATTGCGTCAGTCGCCGAGTGCGCTCCTCATCGGTCCAGCGTCCGGCCTGGAGCCACGTTTCCAGCCAGTCGAGAATCGTTGGAACCAGTTCAAGCAGTGGAGTCAGGACCGATGGTTCAAGATAGGTCGCCATGTCGAGAAGCGCGAACCCCACTCGCGGAACCGTGCTGGTTGTTGGCTCAGCAGCAGTGATCGCGAGTAACGCGCGTGCTTCATCGTTCAACTGAATTGTGTCAGAGTGCGCGCCCAGCACGGAGAGCCGCTCGCCGAGTCGGTCAGTTCCCCAGAAGGGTTTGAGATCAAGCCCGCGATAAGCGCGCACGTGGGCCAGCGGTTCCAGAATGCGGCAGTGCTCTCGCAGGCGATCCACGGAGTAGCGTGCGAACTCGGGGAGTCGGTCGATCCGCTCCTGAAGTTCCGCGGGCAAGCCCGGCTTGGGTGATCGGCCTTCGTGCGCGTCCTTGATTCGGTGAAGGAACAGATCACCGAGAGCCGCGTGCCCGGCTGGATCGACTCCTGGGCCACTGAGTCGCCCCAAAGATTTCCGCGCCCAAGCGGACCAGTCGCGTGAGAGCGTACGTTCTCCGAGTGCGCCCAACCCCCAGGCCAAGAGGAGCGTTGCGTATTCTTTCGTGGCTTCGATCTCCGCGTCCAGCCCGGCCCAGAGCAACCGTCCGCTTCCGATCGCGTGATTCTGCACCCATTCCAGCACCGGCTTGCGCACGCTTGCGAGCCATCCCCGCGCTGTCTGGAATCGTTCGGGTGTGGCAGTTCCCCGAAACCGCAAGAATGAAGGCTCATCGAGATCCAGACCCGGTCCGCGGTCGTGTAATCGACGCACGAGCCGATCGCGCCAGCGGGCCAGCCCCAGCGTATCACCATCACACGACTTCGCTACGGCCGCACGAGCTAACCACGCTCCCCGAAGCGGAATGTCGTCAAATTGCTGGTCGAGAATCGCCAGCACACGCGGAAGCGCTGAGATGAACTCTGGCGGCGGAGTGGACCGTAACCCGAACATCGCGGAGAGAGCAGCGACCACGCGCCCGGTTCCGGGGCGAGCTGGTTCACCCAACCAGCGTTCCAGATCCATGCCGCGTTCGCCACCTTTGGCCGCCCGACATTCAGCAACCGCCCACTGTTCAAGCCATGCTTCCGGCGGAGTCGCGCAATCCCAGATTGCATGAACCCAACAGACGGCCGCATCGAGTGACCGGCCGGTTGCACCATAGACGCCGGCCAATTCCGCCCAGCGCTCGGCTCGCTGATCTGAATCGAGTTTGGGGAAGTCGGCGAGCAACTGCCCTTCGAGATCGTGTCGGCGGACAGCTCGATCATGACCATGTAATAGGGCGTCCGCGGATGAGAGTTTCCGCTCAACCCGTTCTCCGTTGCGCCCAGCCGCAGCTCGTGGAGAAGCGCGGTTGGTGTGTCCGGGCGGTCGTGGGTTCGGCTGATCCTCCTCCCGGCGCGCGGATCGTTTGCGCCCGCTTACCCAACGCAACAGGCGCGCAAGCGACTGAACCATCCAGTGGGGTTGCGCGGGCGGTGTTGTGGTCGGTGTCTCCTCCTGTTCGGCGTGAGTGTCGGGTTCCGGTTCCAATTCGGTGCCGACCGGATCGAGTTGAACAGCAATCCGCGCAAACGCGAACGGATTATCGAGGAGTCGATCCGATTCGAGCGCCAGGCGTGGAGGCGCGACATACTCCACGCGGGCACGCAATGGCTGGAAGGCCGCGAGCGGAACCGTGTGAATGCTCAATTCGCCCTCGCTTACCGATTCCAGCCAGACGAGGCGATCCGCTGCCAGTGGAAGTTCGCGAGCCAGCACACTTGCCCGAATCGCCGGTCGCAGAGCGCAGCCAGAAGGAACAAACAGCGACCGCACACGAGGATCAGCCTGATACCCCTGACACGGAAGCGGAAGAACCGCGTTCCCATCGTCTTCCGTGGCCCGACGCACAAGCACGCGCACCTCGTCGCCAGTTCCAGCCGTTGCGACCTGAAACCGGAGAAGGAGACGTTCATCGGCCGTGCGGCAGAAGTCGTGGAACGCCTCCTGCTCGCCTTTCGTCAGCACCCAGACCGTTTCATCTCGTGGAGTGCGATCCGCAACCAACCGCAAGCGCACGGGGATCAGACTCGTCGAACCTGGACTCTGCGATCCAATCTGAACAGACCGAAGCGAGATTTCTTGGAGAAGCGGTTCGGGAACTGGACCGGGTAGACAGCTCACCTCGCGTTCCGGGGTGCATAACAGCACACACTCCGAAGGGACGACCAGATGCGATGCGAGTGGGTGTTCCCATCCCCACGCACTCCAGACGTTCGGCGCCTGCTCGCGATAGACTCGCGGTTGCTCACTTGACTCAATCGCCCACAACAGGACCGATGTCGGGGGAGCATTGACCGTGACCCACGCTCGGTCCGCGTAAGGTTCGTCCAGGAGTCGAACGCCGACCGGCGCATGACAGAGTCTGCGGACGCGAGCGACGAATTGCGCCAGAAGTTGATCCGGCACGTCGAACAGAACGAGGCCGGAACTCGAGGTCTCCGAGCGCCGAAGGGGAAGAAGCTCCGCCCAGCATCGCGCGGGATGAGTCGGAATGACCGATCCGCCCTGCACTCGCACTCCTAGTCGCACGAGAGCCGCAAGCGATTCACGAGCGAGCGGTTCGTCTGGTTCCAGCCAGAGATGTCCGTGATTATCACACGCGACACGCACCGGCGCCTGCGAGACAATCGCTGGCACCAGTCCACTGGCAAGCGCAAGCCGAAGCGCATCAAGATTTGGGAAGAACAGCGCGGGCATGATGGAAGTGTAGTGCGCCTACAATCAATCGGAGCCGGAAGCGTCAGCGACGGAATGGTTTCTTACACTCCGTCGCTGACGCTTCCGGCTCCGATCAACAACCGTCGCTGACGCTTCCGGCTCCGATTGATTGTTCTACAGGCCGCCCGCGTCGAGATTTCGTTTCATGTCCGCGTGAATCCGGCGGCGCACCAAGTATTCGTCGTCATCGAGCCATTTGCGGCCGGACTGACCGAGCGCGGAGTCTTCGCTGACCACCGCGCGGATCACTTCTTCGGCCAAGTTGAGGTGAAAGCGCGAATAATACTGTGCCGTCGTCCAGGTGTTGGTGATCTTCGACGGAGACATCTTGCGGAACAGTTCGATGATGCTGTGCAGTGCTCGTTCCGGCGGACCTTGCCCGAGCGCGGTGACGTATGCCTTCGCCAGTTCGGTGTAGTCTTTTGGCGGCAGCGAAAGCGCGTTCGAGCCGAGCAACTCGTTGCGTGCCTCGGCGAGGATCGGCTCGGCCTGATCGTTGAGACCCAGCGTGAGCCAGCCGCCCGCGAGGTTGAGCAGTGTCTGAAGGACCGCGCCCCACTGCTCCGGCTTGGTCTGGTGCTTCTTCTTCAAGTCAGCGGTACTTGCTCCGCGAAGCACCTCGTTTCGGAGCTTGGTCAGGAACCGGTCGATGTCGTCACGCAAGCCGAGTTTCTTGAAGCTTCTCAGAGTCTGACCCGCGACCGCGTTGATGAGTTTGAAGCGAGCGTCATCCGCCTTCGAGTGAACCAGCGCGGTGAAATCGTCCACCAACTTCTTCACGAGGTCGTCGCGGTTGTAGTTACCGGCCAGGCGCATCGCCCGCTCGATCAACTCGCCTTGCTTCTTGGGAAGATCGGGCGACTCGGTTGCCGCACCTGTCCCGGCGGTGAGCGCGGCAGGAACGAGATTGAGTAACTCGACTGTGAACGCCTCACCCACGCGCGCGGAGAGCGGAATGGACTCGTGCAGAACGTAGAACTGCACCTCCTTGAGCGGCTTCCCTTGGACGCCGTCCTTGTAGAGCTTGCGAATCTTGTCCGCGAGCTTGTTCGGTTCGCGGATCGTTTGCAGTTCGGCGAGTTCCTTCTTCATCGCGTCGCCGTGCTTGGTCCACGCCGCGTACGGGTCGGGCTTCTCCTGAGGCTCGATGATCTGCGATTGCTCGCGCATCCGGTCCACAACGTACTCGGCGAGCTTGTACGGATTGTTAACCGGCCCGGTTCCACCCTTCTTCTTGATCTCTTCCAACTCCGCGAGTAGTTCACCCGACATCTGACCGGTGTGAGGTTTGCCCGCGAACACCTGATCGACTCGATACTTCATCGCCTTGTAGAGGAAGTTACGAACGACCGACGCAGTGACCGCTTGATCCGCTTGCGGGTTTCCACCGGAGGGGATTGGGCCTTCCATGATCTTGCGGGCGTCGTCGAGCAGCTTCTTGGCCTGTGTCGTCTCGTTCAGGCGCGCCAGCGCGAATGAGAAGAGCAGGTCGATGAGCGGCAAGTTCGCCTTCAAGTGTTCGTTCTTCTGAGCGGTCACCGAATCCTCTAACCATTTGCGAACCGCTCCGTGCAGTTCAACCGACTTGTCACTCACGACGCGCACGCGGTCGGAATCCTTCAACCCCACGACGCGCAGAAACCGCGGCATGTCGCGTTCGGCTTCCAGTCCGCGTTCAAGCAGCCGCTGAAGGAGTCGGTCGCGAACGCGAGCCAGTCCGAGGACATCCGCGCCGGAGAGTTGCGCGAGGCGATAGCCAACGAGCCACACCGCGCGGACGGGGAGCGAGTTTTCATTGGCTTCGAGGTACTTCTGCACCGCGGGTAAGCGTGTGAGGAGCCACGTGGGGACCGGTTGCTGGGCCGCAAGCCACAAAAACGACGCGGCCACTGCGCGCGAAGCTTGCAGGCTCGTCCCCTGGTGATTGAGCAACTTGTCGAACTCGTCGGCCTTGATTGTGTTCCCTGCGCCGGGCAACTCACTACGAACCCACCCCGCGAGCCACTGAGCGGGAAGCGGCTCGACGTCCCACAGCGCGTTCAGCCAACACACAGCCGCATCGACAGATGATTCCTTCCCCTGCTTGGCACCCGCGTAAGCAGCAGCGAGTTCCGGCCAGAACGCTTGTCGTTCCGGTGAGTCGAGCGGCCCTTCGAGCGCGAGAAACTGAGCTTCGAGTTCCTTCGCGCGGAGTTCCCACTCGTTGGGCTTCTTCACTTCTTCTGGTGGAGGAATGACATCGGCTGGCGTGGTGAACTTGGCGGCTGGTTTTCCTTTCCCCGCGCTCTTCGCCGGGCTGACGCCCTTCGGGGCTTTCACATCGTCATCGCCCTTACCGCCCTTCGGTTCTTTCTCTCCCTTGTCGGGCTTGGTCTTCGGGCCGCCGGTGTCCTTACAAATGAAGTTCTCGAAGTCGAATCGAGTCGCTTCGATCCACGCGGAGAGCGGCTTCTGTTCGGCTTCGATGATGTAATCGACCCAGTCTTCAAGCGAACGGAACGCCGCATCCGGCACGCTTTCAGGCGTGAAGCCAAGTTTGTCGTCTGGATAGAGCCACACCACTTGGTCCGCGTCATCTGCGAGTAACTTCCGCACTGCATCGCGGCGGAGCGTGGGGTGCAATCGCCGGCCGACCGGCAGGAACAGGTTCGGTAACTTCCAGAACGGCTTGAAGCCGAGCGCATCATCGAGCGGCAGTGCTGGTGGAGAAAGCTTCGAGGGCCGCACGCGAAGAACGACCGTGCGATTTCCCTTCGTGTCGGTCGCGACCGCGAACATGAGCCGCTGAGTGAGCCGTTCGTCGGAGTCGCGCACAAGCGTATCAAGTTGCTCGATGGCTTTCTCGCGCAGCACCCAGAGTTCGGGAATGTCGGCCGCGTTTCCTCCGGTGAGCTTCAGAGGCACGGTCATCTTCTTGGGGGCTTTGGTCTCGGTCCAGCCAACGGGTGCCGTTGGCAGTTTGAACTGCATGATGTCGTAAACGTCCTGGAACTGAGCTTCGTCCAGGTAGAGCCACTCGCGCGGAGCGCGGATCAGGATGAACTGCTTCTCCGGCGCGCGGATTTGAGCCGCGAGCGCGTGCGCGTGGCCGACTTCGGTCCAGACGCGGGTGCCGGGCGTTCGTTCCAGGTATGCTCGAACTTCCCCCTTTGTGCTCGACGCGCTCTTGTCCAGTGCGCGGAGCAGTGTGTAATAAGGCGGCCCGATCACACGCAGAAGCACGCGCTTGTTGTCTTGCTCGCCGGGTGCCGCGAACCAGCGGAAGCCTTGCCGGTCGTTGCCGAGCCGAAGCATTTCGGTGACGAGCAGCGGAAGATCGTCCGCGACTTCCAACTCGAAGAGTACCGGAGCCTGAGCGGAAATGTTTGGCGCGACCGACTCGCGTGTAACGGGAAGGAGCTGCGGCCAGCAGGTGACTTCCTGCGGGTCTCCTGCGTGTTTCTTTGATCCCTTCACGCCGATGCGGTCGAGGTTCTTCGTGGCTGTCTTCGTGAGGTTCGCGGTTGGCTCGACGTAAATCTTGCCATCAGCATCGACACTGACGGCAGCGGGCGCAAGGCTCACATCCGTCGGGATCGTGCCGCTTGTGAGTGCGAGTCGGAGCGTGTCCAGATCGGGGAACAGCAGGATCATTGGTGGCGATTGCTCGAAGGAGATTGTGGGTTTAGTTCAAAGCCCACTCGATTTGCGAGTGGGCTTTGCGTTCACGACACACGGGGCGAATCTACCCCTTGTTGCTGGACTTCTGCTTTTGCGGCTCGTTGGGCGTTGTGGTTGGCTGGTTCGGCTGAGCCTCACCTTCGCGCTCGATGATGACTTCGCCGAAGTCTTCGGGCTTCAGCCCGGTGATCTTCTGGACGAGCTGACGGTGCATCTGCTCGTGCTCGTGCGGCAGCGCGTCCGGCTCGGAGTCAAGTTTGATGATGATGTTCTGCTTGCCGGAGTTCGGATCTCGGCGAAGCATGATTGTCATTTCGGCCATGTGTACTCCAGTTCCAAGTTCCAGTAGTTTCAAGTTCCAAGTTGAAGGTGAGCAGTCCGGTAGGTTCCGCGAGCTTGGAACTTGGAACTTGGAACTGCTCGAACCTGGAACTATTCGGAGTTCTTCTTCGCGGGCTTCTTGTCCTTGTCGGTGTCGGCGGTGGTTGTTCCCGCACCGGCACCCAGTTTAATCTCTGGCCCCGGCGCGCCAACGTCCTTCGGATAACGTTTCCGCAAACCTTCGATGATCTGCGTGACTCGCTCGCCCTCGATGGTCTTCTTCTCGACCAGTTCGTCGCGAATCGCGATCAGGTCGGCCTTGTGCTTGGTCAGAATACTCGCGGCTCGTGCCTGAGCCTCAACGATTGTGGTATTCACCTGCCGGTCAATGGCTTCGGCCATTGAACCAGAGAGCACAACGCGCTTCCCTTCGTGGTCGCGGAAGGATCGCAGAGGAGCGGCAAGGTTACTCATGCCGCACACCTCAACGATCATCTCCGCGAGGTCCGAGCCGCGCGACAGGTCCGAGTTCGGGCTACCCATTCCACTTGCACCGGTCGAGATGTCCTCCATCAACAGCCGCTCGGCCTCGATACCGCCATAAAGGACACACAGGATGTCAAGGAGTTCGCCTCGACTGTGCCCGATCCGCTTCTTATCGTGCTTGAACGCGGTGAAGAACGGAGCCCAGGGCATATCGCTCTGGATCGTCACCTTTTCGGGAGGAGCGTGGTTCGGGCAGAAGATGGATACGAGGAAGTGCCCCGCCTCGTGCGTGGCGACCATCACCGCGTCCTTCTCGTGAAGTTCCACCTTCTCATCGAACTCGGTCATGCCGCGTTCGATCAACTTCGGCGTTGTCTCTCCCTTGATGTTCTCGCGCATCCGAAGCCGCGCGACGGCCCGACAGAGCGCGTTGAGGTGGTCGCCGCTGAATCGCGTGCCGGTGGGCGTGATGTAGTTGTCTCCGGTTCGTCGAACGCCGTAGTCGAGCGCTTCCTCGGTAAACTGGAGTCGCATCTTCTTGTCGTAAATCTTCAGAATCTCGCGGCGGTCGTCGTCATCGGGGTAGGGAATGTGAATGTGGAACTCGAACCGGCCAGGGCGGAGCAGGGCGGGGTCGAGCGACTCCACGAAGTTCGTTGTGCCGACCACGAACACCAGTTCATCTTTGTGGAAGCCGTCCATTTCGGTGAGCAGTTGGTTCACCATCGAGTGTTCGACGCCGCTACCGGTGTACGTTCCGCGTGCAGTCGCGAACGAGTCGATTTCGTCGAACACGATGATCGACGGTGCCGACTGCCGCGCCTTGTGGAAGATTTGCCGAAGATTTTCTTCCGAGTTATGCACGAGGATGTTGCCGAAGCCGGCGATGAACCGCTCGGTCTCCGGAACGCTCAGGTCGTACACATGCTCGCGGGCGTAAGGCTCTCGGCGCTTCTCAACGACCAAATCCCAGTACACATCGTTAGTGAAGTGCTGGGCTGGCGTCTGCAAATCACGCTTGAAGGTCATTCCATCGACATATTCGCGCAGAGCGCTGTTTCGGCGCTCATCAGCGAAGCCAATTTCGTTCGCGAACGTGC
>JAKEEV010000054.1 GCA_022616395.1 Planctomycetia bacterium
AGCCCATCAACGCGATCGAGTTCGCGAAGCAATTCGGCGAGTCGCGTGCGGCCGTAGAGGTCCATGCCGTAGTAAGTCGTATCCTGAGCAACAATGATAAGTTCGCGAACGCCATCCGCGACCAACTCGTTCGCTTCTCGAATCACTTCTTCAATCGGCTTGGTGATGTGCTTTCCGCGCATCTTCGGAATCGCACAGTAAGTGCAAAGTCGGTCGCACCCCTCGCTGATCTTCAGGTACGCGAAGTGCCTCGGCGTGATTCGCAGTCGGGCTGTATCTTCCAGAGCGCGAACGGGAGCGGGTCGGAAGAGCGATTTCTGTTCTGTAACCGCTCCCTCACGGTCGCGGCTCTGAACGGCACGATCAACGACCGACGCGATCTCTTCTCTCCCAAACACGCCCACGATCTGATCGACTTCCGGAACGGCTTCGAGCAACACTTCGCGCTGACGTTCGGCCATGCAGCCCGCGACGACTACCGCGCCGACCTTCCCCGCTTTCTTGAGCGCGAGCATTTCTCGAATGACCGCGAGCGACTCTTGCCGGGCCGGTTCGATGAACCCGCAGGTGTTCACAACGACCACATCGGCCCCATCCGCATCGGGCTGAAGCGTGTAGCCATCCTGAGCGAGCTTGCCAAGCATCCGCTCGCTATCAACGGTATTCTTGGGGCAACCGAGCGAGATGAAGGCGTAGTTTCCTTTGGCTTGCGACGAGCCGGAAGGGGCGCAATCGGAGCCGGAAGCGTCAGCGACGGGACTTTCAGCAAGCGGAAGACTTTTCGCGGGCATTCGTGGTCCTTCGGCGAAGGTCGAACAGTCTTTTATAGGGGCACGCGACGCGGCGGGGCAAGCAATCGCCGACCGTGTCGTTCCGCGAAGCGCCCCTCCCCCGCCACCCCCCTGTCTTGTCCTCTTCTTGTTTTTCCCAGGATTTGTGGGGTTTGGTCACTTTGCGGTGCAAGGAGGTGGCCTTTATCGCCCCCAACTCCTTGAAAACATGGGCTTTGATAAAGCCAGGGGGTGGCCTTTATCGCCTCCGTTCTTCTCCGGGGCGCCGCGTGCCGCCCACTCGCGACCCCAGGGCGTGCGCACTATATCTGCCTTGGAAATCGAGGATTTCCGGGATTCCGATGTCGTCCGGTCGCTGGTTCCGCCGACCATCGTCGCTCGAAAACC
>JAKEEV010000521.1 GCA_022616395.1 Planctomycetia bacterium
AACTACATCACGCTCGTCGAAGGCAGCTCGACGGACTCAACCACGCTGGCGCGCGTGCGCGATGCAATCCGTCCCTCTGAACGCGTACTGGTGCTGCTCGACTCGAACCACACCAAGGCACACGTCCGCGCGGAACTTGATGTGTACGCTCCACTGGTCGGGCCAGGATCGTACATCGTTGCGACTGATGGCATCATGGCCGCGGTCGCCGGTCGACCGGGTTCAAAGCCCGGTTGGGAATGGGATAATCCGTCCGAAGCTGCTCGTGAGTTCGCCTCAGATAATCCGCACTTCAGACTGGAAGAGCTGGGCTTCCTGTTCAATGAGGGGAAGATCGCTGAACACGTCACTCACTGGCCCGGCGCCTATTTGCGCCGCGTGGCGTGAGGAGTAGAGGGTCTGCGCTAAAATGCCACACCGTGGGTGGGGAGTTTGTCGAGCGTTGTAAGCCCCCTCACCCGCCGCTTTTCGCGAAGCTGTCGCTTCGCGGCGGCGACCTCTCCCCGCCAAAGCGGGGCGAGGTGTTGTGGTTGGTCTTCTCGCAGAGCTAATGTGAACTGCAACCGCGCCCACCTCTCTTGCGCCGTGCGGGGGAGAGGTCGCCGTAGACTGACGCGCTTCGCGAGAGTCGTAACGGCGGGTGAGGGGTCTTAACTCACCCAATCCTGTGACTTTTTTAGTGCAGATGCTCTACTACTTTCGCGCGACCATTCTGAGTGCCCGCTTTGCCGCCCGAAGTGGCCACAGCAGGGACAACCGACGCTCCCGGCGAAGCCGCTGATCCAATTCCCGTAACTGTGCGTCGGCCCGCTGAACGATGGCCGCCTGGTCGTTGCACATGGTTTCGAGGCGGTTAATCGTCTGCTGAAGTTGCTCCGAGCCGAGATGCAGTCGAAGGATCGCTCGCTCCTGCTCGTCGCAAGAATACCGCAGTTCATCGCACGAGTAACGAAGTTCAGCGATCTTCTTGGCCGCGACCAGCGCATCGTCACTCGCCTGGGAATAGGCAATTCGCTGATTGCGGTAATTCAACAGTTGCTCGCAGAGTCGGGCGGCACCCGCGACATCGCGGACGCCAAACGCCGCCGCATCGAGGTTCAGATAGTGGCCGTCAAAGCCCAGTCGATCAAGTCGCAACGGAAACGGAATCGGAGGGTGATAGGGACTTCTGCCCAACTCCTCGTCGAACCAGTGTTGAACATCGGGAACATCAGCGAGTGAGGCTCGGATGGCCTCCAGAGCCGCGGGCCAGTCTCGCTCACTGACTCGCGCG
>JAKEEV010000055.1 GCA_022616395.1 Planctomycetia bacterium
CCGCACAAGTGGCTCGGAGCAACCTTCGACTGCTCGCTCTACTATGTCCGCGATTCAGAGCACCTGATCCGCGTGATGTCCACCAGCCCGAGCTATCTACGCACCGCCGCGGATGGTCAGGTGAGGAACTACCGCGACTGGGGAATCGCGCTGGGTCGGCGATTCCGCGCGCTGAAGTTGTGGTGCCTGATTCGCTCGGAAGGTGTGAGCGGCTTACAAGCGCGCTTGCGGCGAGACCTGGCGAATGCGAAGTGGCTTGCCGAACAGGTGAAGGCAACTCCGAACTGGCGCGTGGTCGTTCCGGTTCCACTTCAGACTGTGTGCGTGATTCACGAACCGCCGGGCCTCGTCGGTGAAGCGTTGGATGCGCACACCCGAGCCTGGACCGAGCGCGTGAATCGCTCCGGTGCTACCTACCTCACACCGGCTGTTCTGGATGGTCGCTGGATAGTCCGCGTGTCGATTGGGGCCGAACACACCGAGCGCGCGGATGTGGAAGCGGTATGGTCCGCGATGCGCCGAGAAGCGGAGTTGGGATAGGTGATTTCAAGCCCGCTCCCTCGCGGTCGCGGCTCGTAGAACCCTCGACTCGTAGCGGATTAACGAGCCGCGACCGCGAGGGAGCGGTTGACACGAGCCGATCCAAAAACCGTCGCGGAACCTGCTGGCAGAGGGTAAACTCGCGGCATGTCCTCCCTCTCCTACTCACACGGCGCTTCTGCTATTCCACTCCTCGGCGAGACCATCGGCGAAAACCTGCGCCGAACGGTCGAGCGTTTCGGCGACCGCGAAGCGCTCGTCGTGCAGCATCAAGGCTTTCGCGCGACTTACCGTGAGTTGTGGGCACTCGTCACACTCGCTGCTCGCGGGCTACTCGCTCGTGGAGTGCGAACGGGTGATCGCGTCGGAGTGTGGTCGCCGAACCGCTTCGAGTGGGTGGTGCTTCAGTACGCGACCGCTCGCATCGGCGCGATTCTCGTGAACATCAACCCCGCGTACAAATCGACCGAGCTGGAATACGCGCTCAACCGCAGCGGAATCACTCTTCTCTGCCTCGCGCGCGGATTCCGGCAAACGGATTATCTCGCGATTCTCGCGGAAGTGCGGAATCGTTGCCCGCTGCTTCGCGACGAACTGGTGATCGACACTGACTGGAACGCGCTTCTTGCCGCTGGTCGCGAACTCAGCGAATCCGCGCTCGCGGAGATCGAAAGTCAACTTCAGTTCGATGACCCGATCAACATTCAGTACACCTCTGGCACGACGGGCTTTCCCAAAGGAGCGACGCTCTCGCATCACAACATCCTGAACAACGCGTACTTCACCGGCGAGCGGATGAACTACACCGAGCGCGAGCGCGTGTGCGTGCCGGTGCCGTTCTATCACTGCTTCGGCATGGTTCTCGGCAATCTCGGTTGCACGACGCGCGGCGCGTGCATTGTCGTTCCCGGCGAATCGTTCGATGCGCTCGCGGTGCTGGAAGCCGTGCAGGCCGAGCGCTGCACATCGCTCTACGGCGTGCCGACCATGTTCATCGCGATGCTGAATCACGCGCGGTTCGGCGAATTCGATCTCTCTTCGCTCCGTACCGGGATCATGGCCGGAGCACCCTGCCCCGTTGAAGTCATGAAGCTAGTTCAGGCGCGGATGCACATGCGCGAAGTCACGATCGTATGCGGAATGACCGAGACTTCGCCCGGCTCCACGCAGACCACGCCCGACGATCCGCTCGAAAAGCGCGTGCAGACCGTTGGGCGTGTGTATCCGCACGCGGAAGTGAAGATCATTGATCCCGCCAACGGCCAGATCGTTCCGC
>JAKEEV010000522.1 GCA_022616395.1 Planctomycetia bacterium
CCGGCGGTCTTGACAGTTGGCGGGTGGTTTGATGCGGAGAATCTCTTCGGCGCGCTGGAAATCTACAAGCACGCGGAAGCGAACAGTCCGCCGAAGTTCAATCATCTGGTGATGGGGCCGTGGCTTCACGGTGGCTGGAGCGGCGGTGATGGCGACAGGCTCGGCGATGTGAGCTTCAACGCGAAGACAGCCGAGTTCTTCCGCACTCAGATCGAGTTTCCGTTCTTTGAGGCTCATCTGAAGGGCGATGGGACGGAAGTGAGGCCGAAGGCGTGGGTGTTCGAGACCGGTACGAATGTGTGGAGGAAGTTCGATTCGTGGCCGCCAAAGCACGCGAAGCCGACCGCGTTCCAGTTCACGCACGACGGGCGGTTGGTGCCGGCCGGAGGGCTTCGCCTTCCGCTCGGAGCAACCTTCGACGAGTACATTTCCGATCCCGCCAAGCCGGTGCCGTTCATCAACAAGACGACAATCGGCATGGTCGCGGAGTACATGACGGCCGATCAGCGGTTCGCATCGCAACGGCCCGATGTGCTCGTGTACCAGACACCGGTGCTTGAAAATGACCTGACCCTTGCGGGGCCAATCGAAGTGGAACTGTACGTCTCCACGACCGGCACCGACGCGGACTGGGTCGTGAAGGTGATCGATGTGTACCCAGACGACTACCCGGACCCGAATCCGAACCCGACCGGCGTGCGGATGGGCGCCTATCAGCAGCTTGTTCGCGGAGAGCCGTTCCGAGGAAAGTTCCGCAACAGTTTCGAGAAACCGGAGCCGTTCAAGTCGAATGAGGTGGCAAAAGTGAAGTTCACGATGCCGGACGTGTTCCACACGCTGCGTCCGGGTCACCGACTGATGGTGCAAGTCCAGTCCACATGGTTCCCGCTGGTGGATCGCAACCCGCAGACGTTCTGCGACATCTACACCGCGAGCGAAAAGGATTTCCAGAAGCAAACGCACCGCATCTTCCGCGACGAGAAGCATCCTTCGCGCATCACCGTGGGCGTGGTAAAGTGACTGTTGGTTGTAGTCATCACGCTTTGCGTGATGCCGCGCAGCGAACGCGGAGGTCACCGTGGACGAGGAAGCCGCCTTTATCGCCGCGATGCTCGCCGAGCCGGATGACCGGACGACGCTGCTCGTTTATGCCGACTGGCTCGACGAGCGCGGCGACCCACGCGGCGAATACCTTCGACTGCTCGCGGCCGAGAAGCCGAATAAGCAGCGACTGATGCGACTTCGTCGCACTCTTGACCCCATTTGGGCGCATCAAGTTACCAATCGCCGATTCCCGATCGGAGCCAGGGTACGAATTCTTGATGGAGCGTGCGTGGGGATCGAGTTCAACCGCATGTTGGTAACGGTCTCTTCGGAAGTGGTACGAATTCTTGATGGAGCATTCGTGGGGATCGAGGGCGAACTCACGGGGGTCTGCGCGGACTGGCGGAATGTCACCGTGCGGGTCACCATCTGGGGCCGACCGGTCGATGTGGAGGTGGCGTTAACCTCACTTGAGCGAATCGAAGAGGTGAAGTAGGACAGGCTTCCAGCCTGTCTCTTTCCAATGACAGGCAAGATGCCTGTCCTACTCGGCGGGCGTCCAGCTCGTCCACCGCGCGGGTGGATCCCATGCCGGAGCGAGCTTGAGGTGCTTCTTCAGATACGGATTGTGCGACGAATCGAAGAACAGATCGCGCGGGTATGTTGCTCCGGGTCTCGCGGTGCAAGGATTCATCAGCCCCGCGTACACACACGCTTCAACGATCAATTCGCTACAGTAGTAGTTGCTTCGACCAATGCCCTGAGGCTTGCCGACAAACGCCGTGCGGATCGGTCCGCGTGTGCGGAAGGGTGTGAGCTGACCCGCGAGCCGGACGAGCGCGAATCGGCGCTCATCCACCGTCAGCGCGAACTCGGTTAGCCGGGCGGACTCCTCTGGCGTGAGGGGAACAGCGCGCCTGCGAACCCAAACACGTCCTTCTGCTTCGTAAGTGAGCATGTGAGGGAGAGCTTCGAGTACGCGGCACTTCAACGTGTCGTGTGGACCGGCTTCAACGATGCCCATTCGACCATCCGGCATCGCGAAGACGATCATCGAGTGAGTCGGGTGACTTGTGCCGGCCAGGTTGTGCATCAGAAGCCAGAAGACTGACCCATCAGCGCTCATGACGATGTCGCCAGGCTGGGGAGTGTAAGGGCGCGTTGGAGCGCGAAGGATGTCGTCTTCCGCGAAGGCCGGTTGCCAGAGGAATGAGCCGCACGGTTCGGGCTTGCCCGCACCGACCAGCGCCAGATCGGCCACCTTCGCACGCATCCGTTCAGCCGGACGCAATACGGAAGGCAATCGCTTCTCTGCCACTACCAGCGGGCAATACGGAGGAGAACTCGGATACGGGTAGGCTTGTGGCTGCGGGTCAACTCCGATCGCGCAAAGAGCAACAAGCGTAAGCGGCATCATGCCGGAGGACTCCATTTCAGACGTGCGAGCCAGGGCCGTTCAGAGTCCGGGTGACCGGGGCATCGCAAAGCCTCTGCTCCGGTCTTTTCCTTCCGGGGCATCGCAAAGCCTCTGCCCCGGCCACCCAGAACCCAACTCCGATAACTACCAAGCTCTGCAAGCAAACGCGCTCGGTAGTTATCGTTCGCCACGAGCAACCGGGTTGCGGACGTGAGTGCGCAGCGCAAGAGTTCGCGGAGCTTCTCGGCCCTGTCGTTCTGGTTGTAACGACGCGATCCGGGAGACTTTTCAACTCTCACTACCAGTTCCCTTTGCCCAGACGCTAAGATAAGCACCGTTTACCAGATTGCTTCTCATCCCCGAGGTCTTCAACCATGCGTACCCGGTTATTGCTGGGGTGCGGCCTATTGGCCGCGCTCGTCGGTCTCTCCTCACTCGCCACACCCCTCGTGGCGAAACAGCCACCCAAGGACAAGATCCTGCCGAAGACCGGCGCGCTGAAGAAGTACGACGATGTCATCACCAAGGAATTCACCACGACACCAGGCGTGTTCGCGGTTCACCGTCGCGAGGAGAAACTCTACTTCGAGATTCCCCAAGACACACTCGGCCGGCTGTTCCTCTGGCAAGCGGAAGTCGCGAAGGGTCCAGGCGGCGGAATGTTCGGAAGCTGGGGCGGTGCAACGCTCGGCAGCGCCGTGCTGAAGTTCGACCGCCGCGGAAACAAGATTTA
>JAKEEV010000523.1 GCA_022616395.1 Planctomycetia bacterium
GTTTGCCCGTGTGATGGCGTCACGCAGCGTCTCGGGCTCGTCGTTCAGGTTGGCGGGAGCATCAACGAGCACATTGACTGGGTAGACGGTCGGCACTTCGCGTGTTTCGAGTGATTCGACGCCGAGATGGTGCGGAACTTCAACATGCGGCTTCCTCCTGATGTGTGGACGTTCGCGCGAGATGGGCATGAGCAGCACGAACAAACCGATGCTATCCTCGAACCACTGCTTGTCAACACGCAATTCCGCAGCTTCGCGCCATCTACACAATCCAGCCTGTGTTCCCCGCGAGTGGCTTCTCGGTCTCGCGGGGGAATCGCTGACTGCTATTTCTCAATCGCGCTCATGTCCCACAAGAGCACGGTGGTATCGTAGGAGCCGGAGGCGAGCGTTTTGCCATCGGGGGAGAAAGCTAAAGCGGAGACCATGTCCCGGTGACCGGTGAACGTGTGGATCGCCTTGCCCGATGGCCAGTCGTAGACACGCACGCCGTGTACAAACTTCTCATCGGCGACCCCGAAGGCGAATCGCTTGCCGTCGGGGCTGAACACAACTGCTCCTCCCAACTCCCCGCGGCCGTTCGTTTCAATCTCATCCCCTCCGCGACCAGTTTCAAAGTCGAAAATCCGCAACCGCCCTCCAGACGTCACGATCGCCGACGACTCACTTGCCGCGACGACGGACAGATTCCCTCTGGCGTTCACATCCTCGGCTTCGCCCAGCTTCTTGCCCGTCTTCAAATCCCATCCGGTCACGATCAGCGTCTGCATTCCTCCAGCCTCTCGGGGACTGTATCGAGCAATAACCAGTCGCTCACCAGAAGGGCTGACCGCCGCGGCCGATTGAAAACTGATGGTCGTCAGAGGCAGTTCCAGTTCGATGAGCCGCTTTCGAGCAACAAGATCCCACACGGTACACACGCTCATCTTCTTCGCGTCGAAGGAAGTCGCGAAGGTGATGGCGTGCTTCAGGTCGGCGGATGGGGTGATGCGGTTGCTGAAGCCGCTCGTTGATCCTCGCGGAACGATAAACAGTTCAGCCCCGGTTGAGAGGTCGAACACCAGGTTGCCAGTCGAGACCGCCCGGGTCGCATCAGGAGAGATGTTCACCTGGATATTCGACTGCGTGTAGCCCGATGCGCGGCTCGGTCGCAGTTGAATCGACCCGACGGACTTGCCAGTGGCCGCGTTCCACTTCACGATTCGGCCGTCCAACCCGGCCGTGACGACTTGCTTGCCTCCATCGGCAAATCCGATGCTCTTGATGGCTGCGGTGTGTTCGCTGTGAGGGGAGAGAATCTTCCCCGAAGAGTCCCAGACGACCGCGACCGACCCGGACGCTCCCCAGGCAATCACGCGCTCCTTGTCCACGAACGCCAGCCCCTGAGCGTAGGGAGTGACTTCCCTCGGCCCTTCGACTGTCAAGATTTCCTTCCCATCGGCGATCGACCACTTCTGAATCGACCCATCGGTAGACACCGCGGCCAGCGTCTTGCTATCCGCCGAGAACGCCAGTCGCAGTCCCTGTCCGCTGCGGCCCAAGAGTGTTGTTTTCGGCTTGCCGGTCTTCACGTCCCACAGGTCGATTGGTCCGTCCGCTGAACTGGCCGCCAACAGAGAACCATCGGGCGAAAACATCACCGTGCTCCCCCGATAGCTGGTGGGGGTGTAGGGAGCCTGGAACAACTCCTTGTTCTCCTCAACGTCCCAGACCTGGATTGTTCGCACTTCGTTGGCTTTGCCGGGAACTGGACCGGGGATGGGTTGAGGGTTTCGGGTGGCAAGTAACTTGCCATCGTGTGAGAGAGTCGGCAGGGCCATTCCATTGTGACCGGGCGGGATTTGGGTGATGATTCCAGCGTTGTCCACATCCCACACGATCACCTCGGCCTTCCCGTTCCTCACTCCACCCTGAGCGACTCGCTTCCCATCACCCGACATCACCGCGATTATCCCCCCGGTGGAAAGCGCGTTCGAGAAACCTTGCGGGGGCTTGAGTGTCTGAATTGTCTTCTTGGCCGTAACATCCCAGACGTTCAGCGCTCCTCCTCCTCGCACGGCCATTGCTCGCTTGCCGTCCGCCGAGACAAGCATGTGCCCACCGGCGGAGAACAGAGGGCTATTCTGCTTGTCGAGTGGCTTTCCGGTGGCGACATCAAATTGCCGGATGCCAGCGCCGTCGGCCATCACGAGCGTCTTGTAGTCGGGCGGAAGAAGACCAACGGCCGGGCCGATTCTGAAGGCGAACCGGTCGGTGCCGAGCCTCAGTTTCGCGCCTTTGGGAAGCTCATCTTCGTCCGCGGCTTGAACGGGAAGAGTGAGGAATAGAAGGGCGCTGAGAACCGGCAGCCGGAGCAAGCGGAGAGTCATGACAGACGCCTCGAAGGGGGACGGAACGCGGGCGCTTCAGGCTACCGCCGAGCTGACGATTCGTCCACCACCAGGCGCAAGATCGTTACTTCAAAAAAAGTAGGCGACTCGCTCCGCGAGTCGCGTCACGAGTGCAGCGAGTGACTTCTTCTTGCAACCAAAACCTGACGACTCATTGCCTGAGTCGCCTACTTTCCAAGACAGAAGAAAAAGTCAGTCGCGGTTCGCGTCTGACACGACTCGCGCGCGAGTTCGCTCGCCTTCTTTTCGTCGTGATGTCCCATGCGGTGATGGTGAGCGTGGCCGTGCGCTCGGATGTGACGCTTCAGCATACCCCGCGAGGGGAGCCAACTCCACGCTGATGCTTGTAACAACCGCGCGAGTGTGGGATGCTGACCGACAGTTCAGGAGTACACCCATGCCAACCCTCAACCGTCGCGAAGCGCTTGCCGCTGCCGCCGCACTCGCCGGAACTGGTGGACTTGTGCGAGCCAATCAGCCAGCGCGCAAGTCGGATCTTGTCAAGAGCGAGAACGAGCGCCAGGGTACAACGGACTGGCAACTCACTTACGTGAAGTTTGACGCGAAGGCGCGGTTCCGTCAGTCGCTCATCGAAGGCTACTGCACGCGAACGAGTGTCGCCGCCGGCGAGAAGATCGGCTTCTGCGTCAGCACCAACCCCGCGAGTTCCTTCAGTATTGATGTGTACCGTCTGGGGTATTACGGAGGCACTGGCGCGCGCCTCGTGAAGAGTTTCGGCCCGTTTGATGGCAA
>JAKEEV010000524.1 GCA_022616395.1 Planctomycetia bacterium
GCGAAGGCCAACGGCGTCTACTTCGTCGATCTATTCGCGCCGATGAAGGCGGCTTACACACAAGTCCAAAAGCCGCTCACAATCAACGGCGTTCACCTGACCGAAGACGGCTGTCGCAAGCTCGCGGAGGTGATCGACGCACAACTGTTCCCGGTCGCGGGCAAGTATGCGCCGCCAGACGAAAAGCTCCTGGCGAAGATTCGCCCCGCGGTGCAAGACAAGGCGTTCCACTGGTTCCAGCGCTATCGCGTAACGGATGGTTACTCCACTTATGGCGGTCGCGCGTGGCTGAGATTCCCGGAGAAGGTGGGGCAAAGTAACTACGAGGTCGTGCAGAAGGAACTCGAAGTCCTCGACATCATGACGATGAACCGCGACAAGGTGATCTGGGCCGCCGCTCGCGGCGAAACGATCAAACCCGACGATTCCAACCTGCCGAAGTTCGTGCCGGTGAAAACAAACAAGCCCGGCAAGGGGCCGAACGGCACGCACCTGTTCCTCTCCGGCGAAGAAGCGATCAAGAGCATGACGATTGGCAAGGGGATGAAGGTGACGCTCTTCGCGGATGAAGCGATGTTCCCCGAACTGGCCAAGCCGGTGCAGATGGCTTGGGATACAAAGGGGCGATTGTGGGTCGCGGTGTGGCCAAGTTACCCACACTGGAAGCCGACCGAGCCGTACAACGACAAGCTTCTGATCTTCGAGGACACCAACGGCGACGGCAAGGCCGACACGATGAAGGTGTTCGCTGAAAGACTTCAGAATCCGACTGGCTTCGAGTTCTACAACGGCGGAGTGATCATCGCCCAGGCTCCGGACTTGATGTTCCTCAAGGACACCAACGGCGACGACAAGGCCGACACACGCGAGCGCATCCTGCACGGCCTCGACACCGCCGACACTCACCACACCTCCAATAGTTTTGTCCTCGATCCTGGCGGAGCGCTCTACTTCCAGGAAGGCACGTTCCACCGCTCGCAGATCGAAGACCCCTACGGCCCACCGAAGCGCCTCGGCGATGGCGGAGTGTTCCGCTATGAACCGCGAACGCAGAAGCTCGGCGTTTATGTTGCGTACAACTTCGCCAACCCGCACGGCCACGTCTTCGACCGCTGGGGTCAGGACATCGTGATTGACGGAACCAGCGCCGCGCCGTTCCACGCGCCGCTCTTTAGCGGTTACTTGCCCGGTCCGAACATCAATGGCGTACCCAACAGCAGGCACCCCAAACCGCCACAGGTCTACGACACGCGCGGCATCCGTCCCAGCGGCGGCATGGAGTTTCTCTCCAGCAAGCACTTCCCGCCGGAGTTCGATGGGAACCTGATGGTCACCAACTGCATCGGGTTCCAGGGCATTCGCCGGTTCCGGATTAACGACGTGGGCGCGAGCTTCGCCGGTCAGGAACTCGAACCGATCTTGAGTAGCAGCGATCCGAACTTCCGCCCGGTGGACGCGAAGACTGGCCCGGACGGCGCGCTGTACTTCATTGACTGGCAGAACCCGATCATCGGCCACATGCAGCACAATCTTCGCGACCCCAACCGCGACCGCACGAAGGGCCGCATCTACAAGGTGACCTACGCCGGCCGACAGCTCTCGCAGCCGCCGAAGATTGCCGGCGAGAGCATCGAGAAACTTCTGGATCTGCTCAAGCACCCCGAAGATCGCGTGCGCTATCGCGCGAAGATCGAACTCGGTGGCCGAAAGACCGAGGACGTGATCGCGGCCGTTCAGAAGTGGGTCGCGGCACTGAATCCACGCGACAACGAGTTTGAACACGCCCGGCTCGAAGCTCTCTGGGTTCACCAGTACCACAACGTCGTGAATGTTGACCTGCTGAAGATCACTCTGCGCTCGAGCGACTATCGCGTTCGCGCCGCGTCTATTCGCGTGCTGTGCGAATGGCGCACCCGCGTGCCAGACTCGCTCGAATTGCTCAAGAGGGGCGCGCTGGACGATCACCCGCGCGTGCGCCTCGAAGCCGTTCGAGCCGCGAGCTTCTTCACCGTGCCCGAAGCCGCCGAGGTCGTCTTCATCGCGCAGGACCGGCCCGCGGATCAGTTCGTGGATCATGTCGCGAAGGAGACGATGAAGGCGCTCGATCCGCTCGTGAAGAAAGCCATCGCGGAGAAGCGGCCGATCAAGTTCACCACAGCCGCAGGGGCGAGGTACTTCCTCCGCTCGGTTGCAACGGATGATCTCCTGAAGATGGACCGCACACCTGCGGTGTATCTGGAACTGCTCTTCCGCCCCGGAGTGAGAGACGAATTCCGCCGAGAAGCACTGAGAGGCTTGGCGAAGCAGGACAAGAAGTCGGAACTGACTGTGCTAGTGAACGCGATCAAGACTCACGACGAATCCAACACAACCGAGGAAAGTGTCGCGTTCGACCTGGCTCGGCTGCTCACGTCGCGCCCGCAGAAGGAACTCGTCGAAGCGCGCCCGCAACTCGAATTGCTCGCAACGAAGGGCCGCACTTCGACAACACGCGAGATTGGTTTCGTTGCACTCATGGCAGCGGATGGTGACATCGAGAAGGCGTTGACGCTGGCGACGAAGTCTATCGGCTCGCTGCAAAACTTCCTCTCGGCGGTGCCAATGGTTCGCGATCCCGCTCAGCGCGCGGCCCTTTACCCGAAGGTGAAAGCGCTTCTGGGCGGGCTTCCTCCAGATTTGGCGAAAACCATCGAGGCGAGCAAGATCGTGAAGGGCCGATATGTTCGCATCGAACTGACCGGCAAGCAACGAACGCTCACGCTGGCCGAAGTGCAAGTCTTCAGCGACGGCGTGAACGTGGCCCGCATGGGCAAAGCGAGCCAGAGTAGCACCGAGCACGGAGGTGTTGCCAGCCGAGCCATCGACGGCAACACCAGCGGCATTTTCGGCGACAATTCCTCCACGCACACGCAGGAAGGGACTCCCGATCCGTGGTGGGAAGTCGATCTCGGCCGCGAAGTGCCCGTCGAGCAGATTGTCGTGTGGAATCGCACCGACGGCGCGCTGGGGAACCGACTGAACAACTTCACCGTGCGCGTGCTGGACGCGGACAAGAAGACGGTTTTCTTGTCCGCAAGGAACCCGACTCCGAAGGAGAAGGCGGAGTTCAAAGTTGGTGGTGGTTCTCCCGAACGAGTGATCCGCAAGAGCGCGATGTTCGCGCTTGTCACTGTTCGCGGGCAGGAAGCGGACGCGTTCAAGGCGATTGCCAAATTTCTCACCGACGACTACGAGCGCGCGGCGGCGGTGCAAGCTCTGTTGCGCATTAACACTCGCGATTGGCCGAAGGACGAAGCGAAGGCAACGCTCGGTGTCGTGATGAAGTTCATCCGCTCGCTGCCGGTGACGGAACGCACAACGCCGGTGGCGCTGGACTTCATGCAACTGGGCGAAGGGCTGGCGGGCTTGCTTCCTCCCGACGAAGCGAAGGCCGCACGCAAGGAACTCAGCGAGATCGGCGTTCGCGTCATTCGCGTCGGCACCCTGTTCGACCAGATGAGCTTCGACAAGGAGCGATTGGTTGTGCAGGCCGGCAAACCGGTCGAGTTCGTGTTCGAGAACACGGACATCATGCC
>JAKEEV010000525.1 GCA_022616395.1 Planctomycetia bacterium
CACCACAATGACAATCAGCACGGCGACAAGCACATAACCGGGACGTGAAGAAACGGAACCCCTTTCCTGTCGGGAAGGGGTTTGGCGCGCGGTCAGTTGGTTGCTGAGGTACAGCTTCATCGTTTCCCTCCGCCGCTTGGTCTCCCGCCGCCCGGAGAAGTTCCGACGCTCGGCCTACCTCCTCCACTCGGTGACGAGACACCCGGAGGAAGGGTCGTACCTTGCGGAAGCGAGGGACTGAAGGAACCCCCCGCCCCGCCGGGCGTCTTCGGCGAAGTCGCGCCACCCGAGGGATTGTTTCCACCAGGAGTTCCGCCTCCGGGAGTGCTCCCTTTGGGAGTGCTTCCGCCACCGGACGGAGTGTTTCCACCGGGCGAAGTGTTTCCGCCTGAAGGTGTATTACCGTCCATTCCCGTGCTGCTCGGATCGGCGGGAGTGGATTCGCTTGCTCCGTCGGTGGGCGCTTCCAGGAACGTCGGAGTGTTCGAGCCGGGGGCGGCCCGAACCGGGATCACCTGTGTCACGATCTTTTGAATTGGCTCTCCCTTACCAATTAGAAGCTCCAGCGTGAGGGTGACTCGAATCGCTCGCGGAGGGCCAAGCGGAGTCACGCCATCGGGGCCGGGCGCGGTGCCGTCCCACGAAGTGGTCTCCGCGCCGCTCGCGTCAATGTACGCGAAGGACAGATCGACAACCTCTTCGGCGATGATGGAGGAGTCCAGAAGGTTGGCGTCTGGTTCGGTCGAATTCCGCACGCCATCCGCGGTGATCCACGGACGTTCCTGTCGGTACAACCCGCCGTTTGGGCCGAGACCGTAGAGAATCTGCCGCTGGTCGGCCCGTTCCTGATTTCCACCGCTTCCGAAGTGGCCGAACGCTTCGGGCACCTTCCCGGTGAAGATGACCAGCCACTTCTCATCGCCAATCACTCCCGCCTGGAAGTTGGTGTCCGCGGCAACCGCGGTGGCGTTATCAGTGGCGCCAGGCTCTGAGGTGGCGTTCGGATCGTTCGGATCGGTGGGCGCGGTCGCGTTCGGGTCGTTCGGATCGGTGGGTGTTGTGGGTGTTGTGGGTGTTGTTGGCGTGGTTGGTGTTGTTGGGGTCGTTGGCGTTGTGGGTGTGGTTGGATTCGTTGGGGAAGCCGAACCATCTGGGGGGGTGCCTCCGGTGACTTGACCGCCGGAACCAGCGCTGTTACCCCCTGACTTCGGAGGAAGCGGACCGAGCGTGCCGCTCAGGTCGAGCGTCATCCTGTTGAACACTCCGCGGGAGAGGTCTTCGGCTTCGACCGCGTCTCGGCTGGTCTGGGTCTGTTGGAGCGTGACATTCAGCGCCATATACAGCGCGCTCAAGAGCAACGACGCGATCAGCGTGGCGAGCAACAATTCCAGGAGTGTAAAACCAGCGCGAGTGCTCGAAACTCCACAAACAGGGCGAGCGATCACGGTGACATCCCTCCTGTTGCAGTTCCCATACCCATTCCGGGGTCTGTCCCCATCCCTGGGTCGGTTCCCATGCCTGGGTCGGTCGCATTGCCGCTGTCGATGGCGGGTCGTTCGGCCTGGGCCGCGGATCCCATCAGTGTTGGGTCGAAGACGTATTGCGAGAGAACGAGTTCAAATGTCCGGCCTTGCAAGGTGCGGCTGACCCGGACATGCACGAGCAGGAGGTTGGGAGGCCCGCCCGCCTCCGTTGTAATCTGGTAACTCCAGCCAGCATCATCGTCAGTGAACTCACCTTCGAGGAGTCCGTCAGTCAGACTCAGGGCGCCTGATTCGATCTCGGCCATCTTCGCCTGGGCCAGCCGGGTTCCGCGTGTGTGCATCCGGGCGTCTGCTCCGCGATCGGTGCCGATCTCCACCAACCGGCTGATCGCGCCCATCGCCAGCACCAAGATGGTCAGCGCGACCAGCACCTCGATGAGCGAGAGTCCGCGCCTCGCGCTTCGGATGTGGCATCGGCGAGTGTTCACCGCATGCCTCCGTTCGAGTTGGTGGCGTTGGCGTTGGTGACAACGCGCGAAGTGCCCGTCAGCCCGCGAATGCGCACCCACATCGGTTGTCGGTCGTCTTCGTTGATCGCGACCAGGACGTTATCGGCTCGACAGGTTCCATCGGGCATGACAATGGCAATCGAAATCCACCCATCCGTTACGGGCGCGACCTGTCCGTCCTGTTCGGCCACAATTTCGAGGGTGATGTGTTCGAGCGGATAATCGACCACACGCGCGGTGCTGCTCGCATGGTCCGCGCCGGTCAGCGAGACGAAATCGACTCCATCAGGCGCTCGGCGAATTCTTTTGCCGTCTTCGCTGATGGCGATTCGGTAGGGGATGCCTTCTTCCACCGCTCGGCTGCGCGCGACCGCCAGTTCTCCGCGAATCGAATCGGCCGCGGCTCGCTGCCGGCTGTCTCCCCGGAACGCTCCGATGCTCGGGATGATGACCACGGCTAACACAATGAGGATCGCCATCACGACGAGCAATTCGATCATCGTGTATCCGCGGGGAATGGTCCGAGCGATCACGGCGAGTCCTCGATTCGTGATGTCCTCTCAACCAACCTCTTCGTAGGACAGGCTGGACACCTGTCTGAAGCAATGACAGGCTGGGAGCCTGTCCTACGAAATCACTCAGTTCTTCGGCTGGGCATTCAGTTCGCCGATGCCGTGCTGGCTGATGATTGTTCCGTCCGGCGCGGTCGTATGCACAATGATGTAGACCGTGCCATCATTCCGGGGTTGCATCTGAAATTGGTACTTCTTGCCCCAGGGGTCATAGAGATCCGATTCCCCGTTTCGCAGGAACGAAGGCCCCCCGAAGGGCACCTGAACCAGTGCCTCGGGCGCGGTCGGCAGTCTCTCCTCGTCGGAGATCCCCGGATTCTGAGCGCTGTTGGTGTAGGCTTCGATGGCCTGAGCGATGCTCTGGCAACCGAGGTGAGCCTTGCTCTTCCTGGCGTCTTCCAGGTAGCGCGTCGTGGCGATTGTGGCCACGCTCGCCAAGATCACGAGGATGGCGACCACAACTAACACTTCGAGCAGGGTGAACGCGGACCGATTACGGGGAACTCGGCGAACCGTTGAGAGCATCATGGAAGGTCTCCTCCCGCGACAGAGCGGGTTTCCGTGGTTTTCAGGCAGCAGTTTTCAGACGGTCGTTTTCTGGACGGCACAGGCGGGCTGTTCGTTATCCTAAGTATAAGCGGCAGGGGCGTTAACCAATCATGAGAGAACGTCGATTAGTGCTTTGGGGAGGGAGCTAACCGTTTCGAGTCTCGTGTTTAACGTCCCAACGAAGAAAACCCGAAATCGCGTCCTTCGAGACAGGTATTTCGGGTCACTCATGGAACCCTCACGGCAAAGCGTAAACCGACTTCAACCCACAGCGCTACTAATCTTGAACACCGGCAGGAGCAAACCGGCGGCGATTGTTCCGACGATGACTGCCATCACCAGAAGCATCAGCGGTTCCAGCAGGCGCACCATCAGATCGAGCCGGCGGGCGGTTCGCTTGTCCAGCCCGTCGGCGATGTCAACCAGGACTTTTTCGAGGCTGTTGGCTTCTTCGGCGATGGTAATCATCTCAACCACGTCGGCGGGGAAGTAACCGGACTTTCTCAGCGGGTCGGCGAGCTTCTGGCCGGCCGTCACGTTCTCGGCGGATTTCTCGATGGCATCCGCGAGTATCTTGTTGCCGGTCGAGTCCTTGGCGATGTTGAGCGCTTTCAAAATCGGGATGCCGTTGAGCAACATCGTACCGAGGATTCGGCAGAACCGTGAGAGGGCCAGACCCAAAAAGATCGGGCCGAACAGGGGCAGTTTGATCCTGATGCGGTCCGCGACGAGCCGACCGCCCGGCGTCCTCACCCACCGGCGGAACAACAGGAACCCCGTGACGGCCAGCACGCTGAGAATCCACCACTTGCTCTGGATGAAGTGGCTAAAGCTCATCAGCCACTGCGTCAGCGTGGGCATTTCGCCTTTCTCTTTGAGCTTCTCGAACACCTTCTCGAAATTCGGCACGAAGAACACCATCAGCACGGTCACCACCACGAACCCGGCCACCGCGAGGAACACGGGATACGCCAGCGAGCCGACCACCTTCGCTTTTAAATCTTCCTGGTGTTCAACGAAGGAGGAGATGCGCTTGAGCACGTCTTCGAGGAAGCCGCCTTCTTGACCGGCGCGGACCATACTGACCGCGAGTTCGTTGAACACTTTCGGGTGGAAGGCCATCGCCTGAGCCAGCCCGGTGCCATCGGCGACTCGTGCTCGCACATCGCGAAGAACGGATTGAAGCGCGCGGCTGGAACTTTGGCGTTCGAGGATTTCCAGCGAGCGCAACAGTGGAACGCCGGAGTGCAACAGGTCGGCCAGTTGCGAGTACATCGTCGCGACATGCCGGGCTTTGACTCGCGAGCCGAAAAGTCCTCCGAGGCTGGTGGCCTGAGTCTTGGCCATCGCGATTTTCAGCGGGAAGAGTCCGCGGCCATCGAGAATGTGAGCGGCTTCTCGCTCGCTGTTGGCGGTGAGTGTCCCGGTGGACCTGGCCCCGGTGCGAGCAAGCGCTTCGTAAGTGAAATCTGGCATCTCAAGTGGCTAGTGGTTAGTGGCTAGTGGCTAGGGGAGACAGTGAAAGACACCACTCCCTGAAGTTATGTGTCC
>JAKEEV010000526.1 GCA_022616395.1 Planctomycetia bacterium
TCTGGCTTCCCGACCCGGATCACCTTACCGATACCCACGACGCAACAAGCCGACACCACAACGTCGCGCCGCCTAAAAAACGCAAAGCCGGTCATGCACTCGTGCAGTACGGATCTGGCATACCCAGCCGGCTGACGCCGGCGGTTCGACAATGCCCCGTCGAACCGCCGGCGTTAGCCGGCTGGGTTGCTTTCACTGCCAGAATCGATTACCGCACCCTTCCACACGCCCGGTTGCTGTTCAATCGGGAATGAAGTGTCGGCCGTCTCGCGGGTCGATCCCACCCTTAATCGCATCAGGCGATGTCTTCTCCGAGATGAATCTCACCGAGCCATCGAGCATTATCACCTGGAACCCCTTTCGGTGTTCGTGGCCCAGTTGCGGGAGCGAGCCATCGCGGTCGTACTGGAGTTCGTTCGGTTGCGACCACGGAACCGTGTCCCGTGTTTCCACCGCGAAGAACGTGGACCCGAGGCCATCCGGCACGTCGGTGAAATTCTTGACCGGTTTGACCGGATCGTAGAGCGTGCCGGAGCCAACGAACACGCGATAGCGCGTTTCGGTCGTCCCCACCGGGTCCGCGGCCGAGACGAACACCGGCACCCGCACCTGGGAATGCGGTCTGTTGGTCGGGCTGTCCCACGCCTGATTCGTGTTGAATTGCTTGTAGAGAGCGCTCTGCTCAACGTAAGGCAACAAATGAACGCGCCAGCTCAGGTCGCCGGTCGCCGGCCTCAGTCTCCCTTCGGGAGTCGCGGGCGGCAACTTGTTGTTGTTGTCATGGTAGTTGTGAACGCCGATGGCGATCTGTTTGAGGTTGTTTGAGTCCTGCATACGTGCAGCCGAGTCGCGAACCTTATGCACCGCGGGCAACAGAAGCGCGATGAGGAGAAATGGTGTAACCAGCGTGCCGATGCCTCCTGTGATGACACCAGCAACAGCCCCTCCACGCCCACCGGGTCGACTCAGAGCGATGACTCCGCAGATGAGCGCGGGCACTCCCAGCAGTGGACCCATGCAGAGCGAAATCAGTCCCAATACAAGTGCGGTCGAGGCCAGCCCGTTGGTCGGCTGACGCCGAGGACGGTCGTAATAGTCATCTTCGTCAGACCGGCGCGATCGACGCGGGCGCGGGCGGTCATCCTCATCGTCATCGTCTTCATCGCGACGGTCACGATCCCAGGGGTTGGGCATGGCTGTCTCTGTTTAGAGGAATGAGTGCGAGCAGCGAATAGGATGATAGAGTGTGAGTGTGGAATCCGCCAGAGTCAGAAACGCTCCATGAACCCAAACACTGCCAACATGCCAATTCCCGTGCTGAATGCAACACCGCCGATGCCGACGGCCTGGGACACGCTTCGCGCGCGGCTCATGTTCGTGCTGGCATTCGTTTATCTCATCGGTGTGGCCGGCCTGATTCACCGCGCGCCTTCCAAGAGCGTAACTCAGTGGGAACTCGATGCGATGTATGTTGGCCTCGTCGCTCTCTGGCCGATCTTCGCGGTGGAAGCGCTCTGGAGCCTGTGGAGACGAGACCGCTCCAAGCGAACGAAGCCCGTGTTGCTGCGCGCGATACTCGTCATGTTCATGCCACCGTGGCGACTGGCTCTGACCGATTCACGCACGAACTTAATCTGGATTCCGCGCCTTGGCTGGCAATCGCCCGGCAAGGAACTCTTCAAGCGTCTGGAACGCGCCTTTGGCGTGCCGATGCTCCTGTTCGCGTTCATGATTCTGCCAATCCTGCTGCTGGAATACCTGCGCGGCGATCTGGTTCGAGATACACACGCGCTGACGCTGGCTCTGGACATTGGCATCGCGGTTGTGTGGCTGGCGTTCGCAACGGAGTTCGTGTTGAAGGCATCCGCGCACCCAAAGCCGTTCCAATTCGCACAGGACCGCTGGCTGGATGTGGCGATTGTCGTTCTGCCGATGTTGGAGTTCGTATTGACGCGGTGGGTGGACATCGCCCCGCTGGCTCGGCTCCTGCGAGCCGGGCGAGCACTTTCCCCCGAACAGATCGCCCGCATGCAACGGCTTTACCGACTCCAGGGAGTCGCGACAAAAGCCTGGCACGCGCTGTTGTTGCTCGAAGGAGTCAGGCGGTTGCTTGGCAACACACCCGAAAAGCGTTTGGCGAAACTCGAAGAGCACATCGAGGACTTGGAGGAACAACTCAAGGAGACTCGTCACGAAGCCGACGAGATGCGGGCGCTGATCGCCGAGAAGGAAGCGGCCGAAGCGCAAAAGGTGCAGGGAACGCCACAACCTGTGTCGGAGACAGTCCAAGAGTGAGCGACTCAGAGCCGGTTCGCGTCGGCGGGTTCGTAGGACAGCCTTTCCAGCGCATTTGGGAAATCGTGAAGCCTTCAAACGAGCCGCGACCGCAAGGGAGCGGTTAACCTTTTCCGCTCCCTTGCGGTCGCGGCTCGTTAAAGCACGCGACGCCAACCTTCAGTGCGCTATCATTCGTCGATTCACTTCACCAACTCCGGCAGGTACTTCACCGGTAGCGTGCCGTGACTGAGTACCTCTTCGTGGAACTTGCCGAGATCGAATAAGTCTCCGCGCTTGCGTTGCACATCCTGACGCAGTCGATAGAACGCCGTGCGGCCGACGAAGTAGGTGGAGAGCTGCGTGCTGCTCTGCTTGGCGCGAGCGATCTTCCCGACTGCTTCTCCTTCCGTCTGGAACCCGCGCTCGACGAGCAACTTCATCGCTTCGTCGTCGGTCATGTTGGCGCAGTGCATCTTGTTGTCGAGGATGGCGTTGATAACCGCTCGAAGGTAGAACTTAAGCTGGTGTAAGCGCAGCGATAAGTCTCCGTCTCCATATCCTTGATCGAGCATCATTTGTTCCGTGTAAACCGCCCAACCCTCCGCGAAGACTCCCGAATAGAGAATCTTCCTCACGAGCGACGGGCAGCGGTTCGAGTACGCGAGTTGCACGTAGTGACCCGGATAGGCTTCGTGAATAGTGAGGATTTGCAACATCGGCGTGTTGTATTCGCGCAGGAACGTCTCCACTCTCGCTGGGGTCCACTCCTTCGGTGGTGGGGCGACCGCATAGAGACTGTTGGCCTTCGGATCAAGCGGCGGGGCCGGGTTCAAGTATGCGACGGAAAACCCGCGTTGAAACTCCGGCATCTCCACAACCTTGCACGTATCCGGGTCGGGCAGCGCGAGGATCTTCTTGTCTCGAATGAACGTCTTGATCTTCTCCACGGTCTTCTTCGCGTCCTCAACTAACTCCTCCGACTTGCCGTGATCCTTGCCGAGTTCGTCCATCACGCTCTTGATGGTGAATCGCCTGCCGACCGCGTCATCGGGAGGAAGCGCCTTGCCGGGGAAGAGTTTCGCCCAGAGTTGCTTCGCAAAGTAATACATCTCGCGTTCGACGCGATCCGCTTCGGCCTCCGCGAGCTTCACTACCTCGTCCGCGGTCAAGCCCGCATCAAGTTCCAGTTCGAGTTTCTTGGCGAACGTCTCCTTGCCGATCCTCCACTCTCCGGTGGACTTGGGCAGTAACTCTTTTTCGAGCCACGATTGATACTCCTTGAGAGCCTTGACCGCGGCCTTGCATGGAGTCGCGAGCGGTTCGGAGCCGGGTATCTCCTTTGCGAAGGCGTAAATCTCCTTTTCGTAGAAGCTGATCGCGCCCAAATTGCGCTTGATGGCGATTTCGGTAAGCACCTTCGGCGGGTTCTTCAGTCCGGCTTTCGCGGCCTCCACAATCTTCGGAATGAACTTGATGCGCTTGGCCGCGTTCTCGACGTTTCGCCCTCGCGGAAGGCTTGACTGCGTCAGAAGCAGGAACACGCTGTCGGAGATGTACTCGCCATACACGCGAGGGTCGAACTCGAAGCGGTTGTTGTTCTCGACTACCCAGAGAGAGTATTTCAGAGCGTGAGTCCAGATTTCGTAGTCGATCTCGCCATCGCCTGAGAGCTTCTTGAAGTCGATTTCCTTCGCCAGAGTCGCGAGCATGTTCCGCGCAACCTCGACATCCTTCTTGCGCGCTTCGGGCGACAGATCATCGAGCATGTCGTCGAACTCGTGGTTGCCCTGTTGCGTGGCGAAGTACGGATGGCGCTGAAACTCCTCATCGAGGTAAGTCTGAAACAGATTCGCGAGGCGCGTATCCTCCGCGTTCTTCTTCTCCTGCGCGACCGCGTTGTTCGGAGCATCGGGAATGGTCATGAACGAAGCTCCCAGAAGCAGAGCGAGGAGGAACAAGAAGCGAGACATGGTGTGACTCCGTGAAGTGGGATCAGAAGTCGATTGTAAATGTTCGTCCCGGCCCGTCGATCAGCAATCGACAGTCGAGAATCACATCCATGCCGATCAAGACATCAACCGGGAAGCCTGGCGGCAACTCCATCACCAACAAATCCGGTTGCGTAAACCGCGGCAGATGAAGTTGCGAAGCGTCGCAGATGCTGAGCGAGACGCGAAACAGATCGACCGCAGGCGCACCGCCGATGCCTTGTGTCGTCGAGTGCTGGGCGGGGAGCAGTTGAAATTGCTGGATGATCGAAGCCGCCACACCGGTCGCGTTGCTGCCCGTGTCGAGGATAGCTCTCGCCATGACGGAGGCGGGCGCGGGCTGGCTTGCGGCTTGCAACACCGCCAAATCTGGTGCGGCGAGGTTAATTCGCACATCGACCAGCAATTCGTCCGCTACGATTGGGAACGTGAGTTGTGCCATAGGTACCAGCGTAAGGGAAGGCGGATCAGGGGTTCCCATTCAAGGATCTGCTTCACGAATACGGCTTGCCGGAAGAAGCGCTCGCTTGCGGCCGCGAATGCCTCTTCGCGAGTGTCCCAGATGCCGATGAGTTCTTCACCCTTGATGAGCAACCAACGCCCCTCGTGCCCCTCCGTCAGCAATCGCCCAATCATACGCCGGTAGAAGTTCGATTCCGTCGCGAGCGGGCCGCTGGAAGTGTCTTCCGGTAGTTCCGTCCAGTGAATCGCTCGTTTTCGCTCGCTCATGATTCGCCTCCTGAAATCACCTGCCATTTCTCGGTATCGAAGAAGAGTGTTACCACACCGTCGGTCTTCGGCACATCCTGAATGTCCGCGTGGCGGCCGATGATGATGCTCACCGCACGCGGGTAGCCGGGCGAATCGCGGAAGCGCGCGAGCAGTGTCTGATCCGATGCAATCGCGCTGGCGTTCGTGAGAAATGCGAACGACACCGCCGCGAGGCGCGAATCGGGTGCTCCGTGTTCGCCAAGCTTCCAGAACAGGAAGTCCGGCGTGCGCGAACCGGCGTCCGGGTCGGACTGAATGAGAATGTGACCCAGCCCGCGTTGAACCGGCACCGCCTTGTCCCACATTCGGCGAAACTCGTGATAGAACTCCATCACGAATGACCGCTCGCGCATCTTGCGCGCTGCGGGAGGCGTGTCGGCTTCCTCTATGGGGTATGCAAGCCCGTGAACTGCGGCGAACCGCGGGTGCATCAGGTTCAGTGCTTCGATGAGAAGCGAAAGAAAGGGATCGGTCATGTTTTCAGAGTAGTCATCACGCTCCGCGTGATGTCGCGAGCGCAAGCGAGCGAAGGAAACCACCCGCCGCTTCGGGGTGGCATCACGCGGAGCGTGATGACTACTCTGAAGGCACTACACCTTCACGCCCGCGAGCACGTCCTTCCACTTGCGGACGCGGGTGGAGTCGATCACGCCGTCGCGCTTCCCCGCAGCGCACGCGGAGGAGCGCACCGCGAAGTAATCCGGGTTCACGCCCTTGAGTTGCTTCACATGTTCGGGACGGAGTGAACCACCAATCGCCACCGTGGTGTAAACACGTTTCAGGCCATCGACCAGTTCGGCCACTTCCTTCGGGGTCATGAAGTCGAGTAACGTCTTGCCGTCCTTCCCCCAGGTATCGAGCAAGAACGCCTTGAAGCGGAACCGCTTGGCGAACTTCGCGACTTCCGCGGGTGATACGGACTTCGCGCGCTCCCAGTCCGCGTACGCCACCGCCACCATCTCCATCCCGATAGGTAGCTCGCGGCGCGTGTCGAGCAAGTCCTCGCCCCAGCCGGGCGTCGGGGAATAACCCGCGAGTCCCCACTTCACATACTGAAGGGGAAGTTCCAGGTGCCAGTGCGCCTCGGTGATCGCATTGGGTGACCATTCGCCAAGTGCAGCGCTGACCGGCACCGCGCCGTCAACTTCATCAATCACCGAAGCGACCACCTCCGCCTCGGCCGGAGCCAGCGGGCCTTTGGCCGGCTCCTTCACGTCGATGATGTCCGCGCCGCCTGCAAGCGCTGAGGCAACTTCATCAGCCGACCGCACACTGACAAGCAAACCGCATGTACCGCTCATGAGAGGAGATTCCTTCCGACTCAGAAAATTCGAAATTCAAAGCACGAAATTCGAAACAACACGCGAAGGTCAACAGCCTCCTGCTTTCCTTTCGGATTTCGAGTTTCAAATTGTGAATTTGGACTTCACCCTGGGTGAAGTCAGAGCGGCATGATACGCGAAGAGGTGGGTGGACGGGAACACGAACCGGCCAAGACTGACTCGGAGACGTTGCGAACCTTCGTGGCGGTCGAAACTGCACTTGACGTGCGGGAGTTCAAACGCTCCCCGTCGCTCAGCGAGAACCGAACCTCAGTCCGTTGACCAGCTCGCGGATCAGCGGGATTGGCGAGAGCCGACCAGAATCCGCACGGCTCTTGCGATTCGCAGACCAAATTGAAATCTCGCCCGTTTTCACTTCCACCACAAGTCGCGCGTTGGAGCGTCGTTTCGTGGCCAACATCACAGGAATTGCTCGGTTTTGGTGGATTCACGCCACGCCTGAATGCCGCTGCTTACGCGCTCACTTTTTTGCCAAACCTCACAGCCTGAACTAAAGATAGGTAACCCCGATTCGCCCCCGTCCGCGCCGCGTGTCGGCCGCGGTCTCGCGTTGCCTCACAGACGGCTCCTAGTCATGCCGGTTCGCTTGGTCAGCCAGGAAGAACTCCCCGGCCCACTCAAGGGTTACCGGCTGATCGAACGTCTTGGCCGTGGCGGGTTTGGCGAGGTCTGGAAGATCGAAGCTCCAGGCGGCATGCACAAAGCCGCCAAGTTCGTCTTCGGCGACCTCGAAGCGATGGACGAGGAGAGCCGACCCGCCGAGCAGGAACTCAAAGCGCTCGAACGGGTCAAGGGCATCCGCCACCCGTATATCCTTTCGCTGGAACAATTCCGAGTTATCGAAGGTCAGCTCATCATCGTGATGGAGTTGGCCGACCGCAACCTGTGGGACCGCTTCCGCGAATGTCGCGGGCAAGGTCTGGCGGGGATTCCGCGCGAGGAACTGATGCGGTACATGGAGGAAACCGCCGAAGCCCTCGATCTGATGAACAACTACTATCAGATCCAGCACCTCGACGTGAAGCCGCAAAACCTCTTTCTGGTCTTCAACCACATCAAGGTTGCCGACTTTGGTTTGGCGAAAGTGCTCGAAGGCGTGAAGGCCACCGTCACGGGAGGAGTGACACCCGTTTACGCGGCTCCCGAAACATTTGAAGGCTGGGTGTCGCGCTACTCCGATCAGTACAGCCTCGCAATTGTCTTCCAGGAGCTACTCACCGGCACGCGGCCGTTCAACGGCACGAACACGCGTCAGCTCCTGATGCAACACTTGAATGGCACGCCCGACCTGGCTGCCTTACCGCTCGCCGATCGCTCGATCATCAACCGGGCGCTGGCGAAGAAACCCGATGACCGCTGGCCCAGTTGCACGGAGTTGATCCGGGCGCTGAAACTCCCCAGTTATCAGGCAGGAACTCCGACACCGCTAAACCATCTGACTCCCCGACTAGGATCAGCGCCACCGGCCTCACCGGTTCAGTCGCCAGCGGACTCGGTCCAGGCCACACGAATGGCGGTCCAGCCGGACACGCCCGAATCAGTCCCCTCGCCAATTGCCCGCGTGCAGTCGTTCACGCCTTCCGGTCTGCCTCCGCTGGTCAAGCCGACACCAGGGTCCGGCGGTATCCCGATGCCAGCTCAGACTCCGCCCGGCTCCAACCCGCGGCTGGTGACTCCCGGCAACGTTCCCAATAACCCGGCTCTGACCCTGAACCGGCCGCTGATTCTCCAAACTGGCCGGATGGGCAACCTCGGCATCGCTCCACCCGAAAAGACTGGTGCCGGTGCGCTGTTCCCCGCGCTGATTATCGGGCTGGGGCACACCGGTCGCC
This sequence comes from Planctomycetia bacterium, assembly GCA_022616395.1. Lineage (GTDB taxonomy): Bacteria > Planctomycetota > Planctomycetia > Gemmatales > Gemmataceae > Gemmata. Next base: position 8,212 of record JAKEEV010000526.1, read on the forward strand.
GCGTACTGGAGCAACTCAAGCGAATCATCGCCGACCGTTATGGAAGAGCCGAGAAGGTTCCGAATGTCCGACTCCTCTGCGTCGATACGGATGCGGAAACCGCGACCGGGTCAGCCGAGGGCACGGGGACACTCGCGCCTCGTGAGTTCGTCTCGGCCCGGTTGAATCGCCCCAGCCACTACATGCAGCGAGACTCGCTGCCGCCGGTGGAACAGTGGTTGCCGTCCGGTGCTCTGTTCAAGCTTCCGCGAAATCCCGGCCCTGCCAACGGTGTACGTTCGTTCGGTCGACTGGCTTTGTTCGATCACTATCGCACCGTCGCCCAGCGCGTCCGCCAGGAGATCGAGACCTTCCTGACCGACGATCCGCTCCTGGAAGCTGACAAAAAAACTCACCTCGGACTGCGCACCAACCGCCCGCGCGCGTACATCATCGCGGGCCTGGCCGGTGGAACCGGCAGCGGAATGTTCCTCGATATCGCTTTCCTCGTCCGCCACGAACTGCGACAGGTCGGCTACATGAGACCGGAGACAGTCGGCGTGTTCTTCGTTCCTCCGGTCGATAGCACAAGGTCGCGCTCGGTGGCGGTGGGGAATACTTTCGCCGCTCTGACCGAGTTGCATCACTTCCAGGCGAGGAAAAGCCGCTACCAGACGGTCTTCGACAAGTCCGAGGCTCCCATTACCGATGGCGATGCGCCCTTCACGCGCACCGCGCTTTTGCAGTTGCCCAAAGGCACCCCCCCAAGCGAGTCTCAGGGCATCGTTGTGGCCGCGGCACGAGCGCTATTCAACGAGATGCTCACCCCGGCCGGCAAAGTGATCGACGAGGTACGCGACGACTACCGCACTGCTCATCCGAGTCCGGTCCCTACGTGCCAGACATTCCACCTCTTCCGGCTCAGTTGGCCGCGCGCTGAGGTTCTCGCGGCCGCCACGCGCCGATTCGCTCAGCGCCAAATTCAGCGCTGGACCGGCAAGGAGTCCGACCACCTCCGGGAACACATCGCGGGCTGGCTCAATCGACAGTGGAGCGAACGGCGACTCTCGTTCGAGGCAATCGTCGACACGTTCAACGACACCGTTCGAGCGGCGTTGCGCGAAGACCCGGATCGGGTCTTTGACGCGTTCATTGATCCACTCCACCACAGCGTCAGCGGACCCGGCAAGTTCGATGCAACAAGCGTCTGCATCGTGCTCGATCAGTTACTCAAGGTCGTCGGCAAGCCGGAAATCGAGACCGACTCGCAGCCAAGTTCGCTTTACGCGGCCCTCAGTTCCAAATACGAGGAACTCACGAAGGAGACCGAAGGGCATGTGGCGGTGATGGCCGCAACCTTCCTGGAAGTGCCACAATACCGGCTGCCAGGGGCGGAGGAGGCCGTGAGGCAAATCTCCGAAAAGTTGAAGCGTCAGGTGGACGCTCTGGAACCGATCCACGCGGACCTGACCAAAGAGGTGCGGACCACTTACGCCCGACTCTTCCACACCATCGGCACACTGAACACCAGCGCGCTGGGTGGGATTACCCGCAAGTTCAGTAACGAGATCATCGAGTTGATGCGCGCCTACCCCCGCAAGCGGCTTCAGTTGCACATGCTGGACATGGCCCTGTCGCTGTTGCGGAAGTTGCTCGGCAACACTCCCGAATACCTGCGCGAAATCAACTTCTGCCGCACCACACTCGGCGACATCCACTCAGTCCTGGCGCGCGACGCCGCTGCGGCGACCGAAACCGGACCGGGGATGCTCATCCTGCCCGACGGGTGCCGCGATCTGGACGCGGCCGCCGATCAGTTCCTCGCGGGGCTGGCACCCGAAGAACTGCTGGCCTTCGATCACTCGTTCCAGAAGGATCTGACTCGGAAGTTTCGCGGACTCGGAGCGGTCTGCCTGAAACCCATCGAGAAAGGACCGGCGTTCCGCGAGTTGCTCTTGCGCAAGGCCCGCGAGTTCCTCGACACGAAACTCGATCACTCCGACCCGGCGACAGTGTTCTTCCGCTCACGAACACAAGCCGGCACGGCTCAGTCGCTGGTCGCGGAGGGATTTGACAAGGCAACGCCAGACCTGACAACAATCGCGGGAGCGAAACCCTACGAGTTCACGGTTCTGGGTGCTCCCATCACGGAAGCAGGCGAGCAGCTCATGAAGCTGGCTCGTTCGGTGCTTCCGGGAATCGAAACGACTGCGGCACCGTTGCCGGAGGACATCTGTTTCTATCGGGAGTATCCGCAACTGCCTCTGGTGGACCTTCCGCAACTCGGCTCGCCCGCTTTTGAAGCCTATCAAAACATGGGTTCCGAGAATCCTCCTCACACTCGCACCGACATCACCTGGCAACCACCCACTTCGTAGGACAGGCATCTTGCCTGTCCGACATCAGCGCTCCAGTTTCCATCTGCCGAAGGGTGAAAATCGCAAGTGCGAGGGTTGGACAATCTGGACCGACTGTGCTTGACGAGCGGGAGGTCACTGATATGAAGAGGGGTTGTTCCAACTTGCCACTCACCCGGAAGGAA
>JAKEEV010000527.1 GCA_022616395.1 Planctomycetia bacterium
CGTTCCCGGCTTGGTCGGTTGAATCGTGGCCGCGGGCGCGGGCTTGCTGGTGGCGGTCGGCGGGAACAAATCTTTGGGAATCTCCATGCCCGATTCGCTCTCCAGCCAGTCCTTGTAAGCCTGAACCATCTTCGCGCCGGTCGGAGCCGCTCCGCCGCTCCCCACGAACGGCTTCAAAGCTCCTGCGGCTTCGGCGGGTGTTTGATACCTCTCCTCAGGGTGTTTGGCGAGGAAGCGGTCGAGTACCTGCTGAAGGCCAGCCGGCACGTCCACGATTGCCGCCAGCGGCACCGGCTTCTCGGTTGCGTGCTTGAGCATCTGAGCCATGATGTTCGTATCGGGGAATGGCGGCCGACCGGTGATGCAGTGGTAGAACACGCAGCCGAGGCTGTAGATGTCCGCACGCACATCGGCCGAGCGTGCGTCCTTGGCTTGTTCAGGCGCGAGGTAGTCCGGTGTGCCAAGCACCGCGCCATCGGCGGTCAGTTGCGTTTCAATCTGTCCTTCGGGTGTATCCTCATCAAACAGTTCGCGACCCAAACCGATGTCGAGAATCTTGACGGTAGATTCCCAGGTGGTGTCCGGCTTCCCCTTGGCCGGTTCCGGAGTCAGCATGAGGTTCGCGGGCTTCAGGTCGCGGTGAACCATGCGCTTGTCGTGAAGGTGCTGAAGGCCATCAAGCGCCTGACACACCAGCCGCGCGGCTTCGGCCGCGGGGAGCCTCTTTCGGCGATCGAGCGTCTCGTTGAGCGTTTCGCCTTCGAGATACTCCATCACGATGTAGTGGACTCCTCCGCTATCACCGACCTGGAACGCACGCACCACGTTCGGGTGGTCGAGTTGCGTGAGCAGTCGGGCCTCGCGCTGAAAGCGTCCGAGCAGGTGTTGATCCTTCGCACGCGACGCCGGGAGAATCTTCAGCGCGACAAGCTGGCCGAAATTGTGGACAGCCTTGTAGACGCCGCCCATCTGCCCCTTGCCGATGCGATCGAGAATCTTGTAACCGCCCAGGAAGAAGCCGTCGATCCGTCCGCGTTGCACGAACGTCGCCTGATACTCCGTGAGGGACCGACGCGACACGAGGAACTTGCGGAACGAGTCCACCTGATCGTCGCGGCCCTTCGAGTCGTCCTTCCACTTGCGGTAGAGCGACTCCACCTCCTCCGCCGGCAAGAGCTTGCTCTTGGTCAGGAGGGTGCAGTATTCGGGAACGGTTGCTACGGGAGTCGCCATAGTCAGGAGCCAGTTATCAGTGATCGGTCATCAGTCATCAGTCATCAGTGAGAAAACCGCGTTGACTGATGACTGATGACTGATGACTCACTTCCCCCGCGCCAGGCGAATCAGTTCGCGGGCGGGCGGGTCGTCTTGTGCGAGTTCTTCCAGGGCGTTGAACGCGGCGGCGGCTTCTTCGAGCTTACCGGCGTCGGCGAGTGCTTTTGCATGGGTCACGGCCTCGCGGAACACCGGATCGCTTTCAAGCGAGAACCGGGCGCTGCGCGGTGGCAGTTGATCGAGCGCTGCGATTCCCGCACGGGCCAAATCCACCCAGCGCTTTTCCGACTGGATGTTCGCGAATGCCTTGTCAACGGCCATCCACGTCTTGCGGGCCGCGTCCAACTCGCCGGCTTGAGCCAGTCGAAGCCCCAGCAAGTACCCGCGTTCGGCGGCGGTGCGGGGGTTAGTCTTGGTGCCTTCGCCAACGGCTTTGCGCAGTTCGCGCTGATCGCGGACCTTCGTTCGCGCGGCCGCGATCTCTTCCTTGTACCGATCTGGATACCTCTGCGCAAGCGGGTCGAGGTATTCTTCAAACGCTTTATCCCAGTCGTCGGGATTATCGGACGCCAGCAACGGCTGCGCGGCCTCGTAGAGTTCGTCGGCGGTCTTCCTCGGCCAGGTGAACGCCAGAATGATGGCGGCGACCACCGCGAGGAACAGCGGAATCACCACGGCCGGCCGCTTCATGAGCGGTCGCGGTTCCGGTTCCGCTTTCGGTGCATCACCCACGCCGCCAAGCGCCGCGGGCAGAGCCGGAGTCTCGGCGGTGTCGGGCGTGAGCTTCGCGGGCCACGCCAGTTGTTCGCCTTTGCGCTCCAGCTTTCCGCGAATTCGCTCAAGCTCTTCGATGACAGCCGCCGCAGTTCCTGGTCGGCGTGAGGGGTTCTTGTCCAGAAGCGTACAGATGAACTCGTCCAACTCCGGCGGCAGCTCGGGCACGAGCATCGCGGGGCGTTCGGGGAGCGTGTAGCACTGCTTGTGCATGAGTTCGACCACCGAGCCAGCGGAAAACGGCGGCCGACCGGTCACGAGAGTATAGAGTACGCCACCGAGTGAATAGAGATCGCTGCGCCGGGTGAGTGGTTTTCCGTTGGCGGTTTCCGGGGGAAGGTACGCCCCCGAACCGATAGCCGGAGTGTGGGAAGGAGGAGACGGAAAGGCTTTCGCAAGCCCGAAGGCGAGAATTTTCAGTGTACCATCGGGCAACAGCATGAAGTGAGCGGGCTTGAGGTCGCGGTGAAGCACATTGCGGTTGTGTGCGTGCTTCAGAGCGCGAGCGGCTTGCACCGCGATGCTTAACACTTCTTGCCACGGCCTGCGGCCGCTTTCGAGCAGTCTGGCGCAGTCACTTCCTTCGATCAACTCACTGGCGACGAACGCCAGTCCGCCGTGCGTGCCGCAATCGTAGACGCGGGCGATGTTGGCATGTTCGAGGCGCTGAAGAGGAAGCAGTTCCCCGGTGACCTTCTGCACCGCGGACGAATCGCGCACCTCGGTGAAGACTTTCACCGCGGCTCTGCGCTCGGGGTCATCGAACCCGCGAGCGCGATAGACCACGCCGAGCGGCCCGCGGCCAATCTCGGCTTCCACATACCAGTTCCCGACTCGTGCGCCGATCATGAGGAGTAGTATAGGAGGAGCGTCGAGCCGTAAGGCCGACGGGAACCGGAGAACCACGACGGGGAATTGCGTGCCGACAGCCCTTCTGCTCATCGCGCACGGTAGTCGACGCACGGAGGCGAACGCCGACCTGGAGTTCGTCGCAACGGAGCTGCGCGCTCGCGGGCGATACGCAATCGTGCAGGTGTCGTTTCTGGAACTGGCCGAGCCGACAATCGAAGCCGGCGGCGCTCTCTGTGTGCAAGCCGGCGCGACAGACGTGATCCTGGTGCCGTACTTCCTCTCGCCTGGCGTTCACGTCGTCGAAGACTTGACCGAAGCGCGAAAGAAGCTCAGCGACCGCTTCCCGCAGGTGCGCTTTGTACTCGCGGAACCACTCGGAAGACATCCGCTGCTCGTCGATGTGGTCGAACAACGAGCAAGAGAAGCCGAAAAGATAGTGGTTAGTGGATAGTGGATAGTGAAAGACAGAAGAGCAGAAGCATTCTTGGCTCTGGTCTTTTGTCTTTTCACTAACCACTATCCACCAGCCACTATCCACTAACCACTCGCTCGCTTCGCGAGCGCTACTGCAAGTGTAGAGCAAGCGCGTAAATCTCTTCGATGTCCAGTACGGCGTTGTTGGTCTCGAAGAGTTTGTTGATCGCGGCCTTGTGGACCTTCATCTTGGTGCCTCCAATGCCCAGCGCGCCGTAAGAGATGACTCCGTCGCGTTCGACTCCCTTGTCGTTGAGTTCAATGCCTTCGATCCCGGCCGGTGGAACGCCATTGAGGTCAATCGCCACTCGAAGAGCCTTCGCAGTTGTCCAGAGCTTCTTGGGAAGCATCACCACGCCCAAAGCTCCGGCCGCGACAACCAGATTCCGGTCCCCAAGTGCCTGCGGGCCGTCCGTGCTGGAACTGACGCTCACGGCTTCGATGTTCGCGCCCGGAATGTGTGCCCGGATCACCGCGCACACCGCTTCCGCGCGGTCCTTCTGACGCGAACCGATGCGCACATGCCCGCCGACTTTCGCCAGAAGTCTCGCCACGCGCTGACCGACTGGTCCGGTTCCGCCCAGCACGAGCGATTTCGCCGAACTCAAATCGAGATGCCGACCCGCAGCTCGCACGGCCGCCGCCGCGGTCGTGTTCGACCCGTTGGAATCGAGCATCACCGACACGCTTAGCCCGTATTGCGGAATGAGATGTTTCTTCACCTCGGACAACACCGCTTCGCCCGCGGTCACATCCGAACCACCGATGAAGATCGCGGTCCGCGCGAGGTCTTTCCCACCGCGAGTGAAGATGCAGCCGTGGACAAGCGGCATGACGGTTTGCGGCGAAACACCGCCGTAGCTGAACAGATGCTGCACGCCCGCATCGACCGCGACCACGCGATCAAACACGCTCGGTTGCGCGTCGGTGTCGAGCTGAACGAGAATGGTGGCTTTCTCTGACATGGCTCAAGCGCGGAGCGCGGAACGTGGAACGAAAAGACGCAAACCAATAGGAATAGGGCAGAGCGCGGAAGCCGAATCGCCGAGTTTTTGCACTCCGCGTTCCACGTTCTGCGCTCCGCGCTCGACTCATTCAAACGGGTGCTTGGTTTCCTTCTTGGCGATGATTTCGTCGATGGTTGGACTGGCCTTCACGGCGTTCTTGATGGCCTGTTTGACGGCCTCGTAGTTGTTCTTGTAGATCTTCTTGTTGTCGTTGGCGCTGGGGGCGATGAACACGCCACAGACGATGACCCACTCTTCCGCCTGAGCCTTGGGCAGAACGCCTTCAACGACGCTATCCACAACCGCACGCGCGACAGCGGCCTGGGCCGGGCCGAACATCTGCATCACTTGTTTGCTTCCCTTGAGCGTGACTTTGGTAATCATCACCGTGGCCGGCTTGGCCGGGATATTCGGGCTGACCACCGCCAGCAGGTTGGTGTGGCCGTGCGTCTGGTGTGAGAGGGCATTGGCGAACGCGATTCCGACCGGCCCGTTTTTCGGCCCGATCATCAGGTCAATGTGGGCCACGTTATCCAGATCGCTTCCTTCGATGACCAGCGCTTCACCGACGAACATGACTGACATTGTAATGCCTCGGAGGGTGAGAGGATTCTGCATACCGACGGCATAGATGGTAGCGGCCGAGAGCACGAAGGCAACCACTAAGACTCAAGAATGGTATCCGCGGCCTTGGCGATTGATCTCGACACAATCCTGAACTTCGGCGAAAGTTGCCGGGCATTCGACCAACTGCGCAAGGAGGCCGCGACGTGGAACCTGTGCGACGCGGGTGGCGTTGGGACGTGGCGTGGATGCTGTGTTGTGTGTCGGTGTCGTCGATCTGGTGCATAACAGCCGCCAAGCAACTCGGAGCCACGGCCGATGAAGCTCCGTACTTGCGCATGGGCCTGGAACGGTGGCGAACCGGCTCACACGGGCCGCTGATGGCCGTCGGGACGATGCCGCTGGCAATTGACGTTCAAACTTTCCCACTTTACCTCGCCGAACGCTGGCGCGGAACGCCACACGAACTGGATTCCGACTTGCCAAAGGTGCTGCCGAAACTGTTGCCCTGGGCACGCGCTGGGACACTCCTCTTCTGGTGGGCTTTGTTGGTGTATGGCTGGCTGATCGGCCGCCGGCTTGCGGGACGGTGGGGCGGGCGTCTGGCTGTTGCGCTTCTGGCGTGCGAACCGAACTTGCTCGCGCATGCCTGTCTTGCCACCACGGACATCGCGGTCTCGGCCTGCACGCTGGCTCTGACGTATCACTTCTTCGCGGGTCGCGAACGCGGTTGGTTGCTCCGCGTCGGAGTTCCCGCGGTGTGTTTTGGCGCTTTGCTATTGGCCAAGGCATCGGCGGTGGTGTTCGGGCCGATTTGCCTTGCGGTCGTTGGGCTGGCGTGGGTGGCGAACCGCTCATTGACGGTCCAGCGCCCGCTTCGTTCGCTGGCTCTGGACGTGCCCCAAGTTCTCGCCATCGGGTTTGTGCTGGCTCTCTTCTACATCGGCAGCGACTGGCGACCATCGGAAATGGTGCCAAGCCAGACAGCGCAGAAACTTCCTCCGGGCTTGAAGCGGGACGCGCTCGAAGCCTACGGCCGGCTCCCGATCTTCTGCAACCTGACCGAAGGCATCCTGTTCCAGGTGTTTCAAAATACCACGGGAACGCCCGCCTATCTGTTCGGCGAAGTCCACCCCAAACCGGGTGTGTGGTACTACTTTCCCGTTGCATTAAGCATGAAACTGCCCGTGCCGTTGCTGGTTCTTCCGGTGCTCGTTGTGATCGTGCGGCCCCGCGCGCTGGCGAACTGGGCGTTTCTGCTGGCCGTCGTGTTACTCGCACTGAGCGTGACCTATCGAGTTCAGAACGGGATACGGCTCGTCCTTCCGCTCGTGGCGCTGTGGGCAGTCGGGCTGGCGGTGGTCGTGGTGCGCGCACGGGAGGCGGTCGAAGGTGTCTCCCGCTGGCTGGTGAGCGCGGCAGTGATCGTTGCGGGTTCGTGGATGGCCGCAAGCACAGCAACTGCCTGGCCTGACGGGCTGCGGTACTTCAACGAGTTCTGGCGTGGACAACCGGGGTATCAGTATCTGAACGATTCCAACTATGACTGGGGACAGGGACTCAAGCCGCTCGACCGCTGGCATCGCAAGAACGGCCGGCCACCGATGAAGGTGTGGACATTCGGGAACGACCCGGCCTTCAGACTCATGCCGGTCGAGCACTGTCAGTTGGATGCGCTCAATCTTGCGGCGCCGCAAGATCATCTTCCGGTCGTGCGCGGGCACTATCTGGCAGCAAGCGCGCTGTTGGTGTACGGCTACTGGGACACCTCCGCCGTGCGCTTCCTGCGCCAGCGCCAGCCGGTTGCCCAGGCTGGCACTTACCTCATCTATGACTTCACGCAAGTGCCGTGAGATCGCTGAGAGCGGAACGCACCAAGTAGGACGGCCTTTCCAGGCCGTCTGTCTTTTGCGAGATAGCCTTTCTCGCCCGTCCTACGTCCGTTTCAACTGCCCGGCGGCCGATTCGATGCGCCAGTTGCAGAACGCCAACAGTGGAACCGGGTGTTTTGGTTTCGGGGCTGGATCGGCCGATTCTTCGATGAAGAGTTCCACCTTGTTGAGTCCCACTGCCAGGCGCAGGGGAATCGCGGCCTGATTCTCGTTGGGCACCCACAGTTTTCCGCTCTGGTCGCCGAGGCGGTAGACGAGCGTTCGGCGCGTCCGGTCGGGGTGAGCAGGACCGGCGCTGGTGTCAGCCAGTAGTCGGATGAATTGCATCTGGCCGGTTCCGTTGTGAATGAGAAAGGTCGTTGGTGTGTTGCCGATCCACACGCCCGGTCGCCCGTTCGTGTCCCAGATCATCTCCTGGGTGCCGGAGATCCCTAACACGGTGACGGTGTCACGATCCTCCACCAGCTTCAAGCGCGAACCGACCCACCGCTCGCTGCCGGGAGGAGAGTAGGCATTGCGTTCCAGAAGCGCGAAGCGCGCCTTCGGTGCGAGCAGGTCGGGCGGAGGGCATTTGGTTACTCGCGTGTAGTTCTTCAGCGACCGGTCCCAGGCTGGTTCGCGCAGATGCACGGGAATGTTTTGGGCGACCAGTTCGGCTAACACCAGGTGACTATCGGCGTAGTGACCGAGAGGGACATCGACTCCATTGGTTCCAACCGCCGCTCGAAGAGCTTGAGTTTCGCTGGCTCGCAGAACCGCGCGATGGGGCTGCGCGGAATAGAGATAGCGGTCAGCCGTGGCTCGGATTTGCGGCACGCGCAAAGCGACCGTACTTGCGATCAGCACGACGAGCAGACCGACACGAACGTATCCCCACCGTGCTTGAGCCAATGGCGCAACCAGAAGCGCGGCTCCGGCGAGTGTAAGCGGATAGAGCATCCCCTGGAACGTGTGCAACAGAGGCACGCCAAGTAACCATGAGCCAGGAATCACGCTGACGCAGCCGATGAGTGCCAGAGCCGTTGGCTGGCGATGCCAGAGAGCGATCCCAGCAAGCACAACCAGTAGCGCAAAGCAGGCGTCGAGGAGCTTCCGCTCGGTTTCCGGCTTCAAGAGCGGCAGAGCGGGCGGTTCGAGGTCGAGTGACACGGGAATGACCACCGACCACTGCATCGGCACTCTGGGTACGCCAATCCGTTCCTTGCTTGAGTAGTGCAGGGCGAACGCTGGCCCGACGGTCGCGATGAACACCAAGAGCGCGAGCACACCTGGCCTGAAGACTTCCGCACGGAACGAAATACTCGAATCGCGCCAGCGGTTAAAGGGATAAATCAACGCCAGCGAGCCGATGAAGCAACACGCGACCACTCCCAGTGCCACTGCAAGAAACACCGGAGCGATGGAGAACGCGACCGCAAATCCCAGCGCGGCCAGGGTCGCGAATCGCGGCCAGGTGAACTGCTTGACTGTTGTCAGGAACAGCCCCGCGACCAGAATGGCGCCGGGATAGGTGATGGATTTCGCGAAGTAACCTGAGCGAGCGTTCGCCAGCCAGTTTGAGGTGCCAGCCCCAGCGACCAACAGTACCAGAGTCAGAGAATTGGACGCGAACACCCCTCCAAAGCCGAGCAACGCCGCGGACAGGATGACACCAGCCGCCCAGTCGTAGGAGAACAGCGAGCTGGTTCCGCGCACTTCGCCCGCAGAGGCCGCAAGCACAAACGCCAGTGGCCGGCCACCATCGAGAGTGAGGTTGAGGTAAGGAACCAGTTCAAACACCTGGTTTGATCGAGGAGGGTCCGACCAGGAGTGATTCCTCAGCCAGTCAGCAACGATCGCGTAGCCGAACATGTCGCTCCCATCCATCGCGGTCAGAGTCGGCTCGCGATGGTCGATGCTCATCTTGTTGCAACTGACGGTTCCCCAGTAAGCGGCTCCGAGCACCACGACGGTTGCAACCGTGCGCTGCCAGATCGACGGCAGTTGGAGTTGCCCGCGCACAAGACACACGATCGTCGCAAGGGCATTCACACAGAAGCTCATCCACAGACACCAGCGGAACGGCAATCGCGCTCCGAAGTAGAGCACCACGAGCACGCCCCCAAGCGCGAACAAACCGGCCAACGGCGCCGCGAGCCACAAATACGGCCGGTCGGCGCGCCGAAATGGTCGCAGAACCCAACCGCCACACAACCCCAGAGCCAGAAGTGCCAGAAGTGCCTGACCCAACAGCATCCAGCCGTAAGTATTCATGAATCCTCCGTGCTTCCCGAGGCGGTCGCAATCGCGGAATGATGGCACGAGGGTGCGAAAACAGGCAAGCCCAAGTGGGAGAGGCTTACTTCCAGAACCGCCACCACTTGCGCGGAGGTCCGAGCGGCTTGGGTGGCTCTGGTTCTGGTGGAGCCAGAGGAGGGGCATCGCTGGCCCACTCGAAGGCGATTACCGCGCAGGTACAGTTGTCGCGCGAGCCAGCCCTGAGCGAGTGTTCGAGGATGGCTTCCGCGCATGTCGTGGGATCGGAGATGAGCCGGCAAGCGCTCAAGATGGTGGGGTCAGTAATCGCTTGAGTCACGCCGTCGGTCGCGAGGATCACGCGGTCGTCCTGGAGTGGAGTGAAAGACAGAACATCGAGCCTGTACTCGCGGTCCCAGCGACCGAGATACCGAACCACCGCGTTGCGAATGAGCTGGTCATTGACCTGGGCTTCGGTCATTCGTTTTTGACGGACAAGATCTTCCCGGAACGTGTGTGCGTGAGTCAGTCGTTCGATGCGCAGGGCTGACTGCCGATAGGCTCCGGCGTTTCCGAGCCACGCAACGAACACGCGGCCATCCTGAACCCAGGCGGCAGCAACGGTTGCTGCCAGTCCGCGATACGCGGACTCGTTGTGGAGACGCAAAACAGCCTGGTGTCCGCTGCGGAAAGCGGATTCGAGCAACTCTTCGGGCGCTTCGTGTGCCTCAAATCCGGCTTGAACGCGTTCGCGAATGGCTTCGGTGATGACCTGACGTGGACGGTCTGCTCCGCGTCCGCCGAGTCCATCGAGAACGAGGACCAGAGGTAGTTCCGGATCGAGCCAGACGCCGTCATCGTTGTGTTGGCGATGGTAGCCGATGTGGGTGTCCGCGCCGGCTCGGATGACCCAGCCGGATTCTTCATCGCGCCACGATACGCCCAAGCTCACGGCAGATCCTCGTGGTATCCAGGTTCCATCTGCGGATACCGGTCATGCCGTCGGAATCTCTCACGGAAAGGCACGATCGGGCTGGCTGAGATGTTCAGCGGTCTGTTGTTGGAGTCCCGGCTTTAGCCGGTTGAAGCGAAGAACCGCCTGAAGGCGGGACTCCAACAAAAGACCGCGCTCAGGCAAGTACCTCGCGGATGGGTTGGCCCCACGGGCAGAGCACGAACGGCCGGGCGAGTCGGTCGTGAAGTTCCAGGTCTGGAGGCACTCCGAGGCATTCATACACAGTCGCGATTACGTCCGCGGGCGTGACCGGGTTGCGGCTGGGCTTCGCTCCGATCTTGTCACTCGCGCCGTGAACGTAGCCGCCCTTCACACCGCCACCGGCAAGCACGAGCGAGTAGCAGAAGTTCCAGTGGTCGCGGCCGGCGCCGTTGGTGTTGATCTTCGGAGTGCGGCCGAAGTCTCCCATCACAACAACCAGTGTGCGTTCGAGCATTCCGCGATCACTCAAATCTTCGAGCAGCGTGGGCACCGCGGCATCAAGTTGTGGGAGAAGTGTGCCCTTGAGCGTCTTGAAGTTGTTGCCGTGAGTGTCCCAGGTGGCGTTGGCATCAGGAGCCCAAGACACACACGCCACTCGCGAACCGGCTTCAATCAACCTGCGCGAAAGCAGAACGCTCTGGCCGTAGATGTTACGGCCGTAAGCGTCTCGGAGCTTCGCCGGCTCGCGGTCGATGCGCACCGCTTCGCGCAGAGCGGGAGAAGTGAGCAGATCGAATGCCTTCGCGCGAATGCCTTCAAGATCGGTGTCGGAACTCGATCCCTTGCGCGTTCCCAGTCGTTCGGAGAGTTGTTTCCGCGCGTCGAAGCGATTCGGGTCGATGTCCGGACCGAGTGTGAGTTCCGGAAGCGCGAAGTCGGCCGCGTTCGGGTCGCGAAGGATAATCATCGGGTCGTTCGCCTTGCCGAGCCAACCTCCGAAGAAGCCCGGTTGCGGCGGCCCGCCGGCGCCTTCCTTCGTGATGAACGGCAACAGCACGTGAGGAGGAATCGAACTCGAAGGTGGTCGCTGCATCCCAACGACAGAGCCGATGCAGGGGTAATCGTCCGGTCTCGCTCCTCCTCCGATCTCTCCGCGATCGTGACCCGTCAGCGCGCAATACACCGCAGCCGCGTGTGCGTTGTTGACGCTGTGGTTCGCGGAGCGAATGACCGTGCATCTGTGCATTTGGCGAGCGAAGCGCGGAATGTGTTCGCCGAACAGAACGCCCGGCACGCTGGTCTGAATGGGCTTGAACTCTCCGCGAACTTCCGGAGGAGCGTCCGGCTTCGGGTCCCACATATCCAGATGGCTCGGCCCGCCATTGAGGAAGATGACGATGCACGCATCCGCGCTGCAGTCAACGGCCTTCCGGCTCTCCTTCGCGTGCAGCAGTTGTGGGAGCGAAAGACCGAGGTACGAAGCGACCCCGGCCTGAATCATCTGGCGACGCGAAACCAGCGGACCGGGACAAGACGAATGCGTGGGCATGGAAGGCCCCAGGAGGGAAGTTCGGCAGGGAAGTGAATTGTGCGGGAAAGAGGCACGAAACGCAAGCGCGAGGACAGGTACCGAAGGTCAGGGGTGCGGGAATGGATTGTGGCGTTGGGCACCCTTCGCCGGTGTCAGAAACTCCGACAAACAGTGGTCAGATTGCCAAAGGGATATGTGGCAATGTTGGCAATCTTGGCTATCTGCATCCCGTTTGAACGACCCAACTCA
>JAKEEV010000056.1 GCA_022616395.1 Planctomycetia bacterium
CACGGTCGCGGTTCACCAAGACGAATCTCCGCTTCGCGGCGACCGCTCGCGGAGCGAGCGGACCACACTCCAGAACCTCGCGGTCGATCTTTCGCCCAATCGCACGGCATTCTACAATCGGGGTAAGCGAACGAAACACGCAATCATTTGCGATGTCGGGATGCTTGGTTTTTGTTGGAGTCCCGCCTTTAGGCGGTCTGAAAACCGAAGAACCGGCTAAAGCTCTGACTCCAACAGAGACCGCAGAATTCCGACAACACCGCGATCATTCGTAAGGCAAAAGCCATGAAAGCCCTCATTCTGGTGGCGGATGAGTTCGAGGATTTGACGTTATTCCTTCCCTGGTACCGGCTGCGAGAGGAAGGCGTGGATGCGTGCCTGGCGAGTCCCTTCATGCACGCGGTCACCGGCAAACACGGCTATGTCGTGGAACCGGACACACCCATTCACGAAGTCAACCCGGCTGAATTTGAACTGCTCTTGATTCCCGATGGTCCCGCGGCCGAGCGACTTCGACTGCGTGAAGAAGCGGTCGATGTGGCCCGCACGTTCATCGAAGATGGAATGAAGGTCGCGGCGATCGGGCACGGGGCTCAGTTGCTTATCAGTGCCGGCGCGCTTGATGGCCGACGAGTGACGTGTGCCCCCGGCATTCGTGACGATGTCCGAGCCGCGGGGGCGATCTACAGCGACGAAGCGACCGTCACCGACGGCATCCTGCTGACCGGCCGCGGACCAGACGATCTCCCCGCGTTCGCTCAGGCGATGATGCTGCTGTTGGGGAAAAAGCCAGAACCGAAACGGCCCCAACCTTTGGGCAGTGGACAGTAATCAGTTATCAGTAATCAGTTATCAGTAATCAGTAATCAGTCATCGGTGTTCGCCGCTCTTCCTGGAAACTGACAACTGTTTACTGATCACTCGATAACTGATCACTGATTACTGATCACGCCGGTTCGATGCTCGCTGACAATCCGCGATCGGCGAACTGCTCGACGAACAGTTCCGCTCGCTCGAGGTGTGTGACCACCACTAGCGATCTGCCTCGGTGGTGAGCTTCCCACATGCGAAACTCAGCTTCTGCCGTGCCGAACCGGGTGATCTCCATTACCACCCGAGCGACGAACATCAAATCCTTGTCGGCGGTTTTGTGCAGAACCACTTTGAACCGGCGGGGTGGAAAGGAATGCCCACGGGGCAGATAGCCCGTGCGGTCGTTCCGCCGGGATGGGGGGCGGATGGACATGGCGGCCTCGTGTTGCCCAACTCGCTCTGAAGCGAGACGAGCGACGCCTGGGAAAGGGCGCTCCCAGGTAGCCAGTAATCCCGAACTCCACTTCACCGTACCGCGCCGAACATGATTTGGTCAAACCTTGTCGGGCGCGGAGATGAAGAGGGCGCGAAGGAGCGGGGCGAACTTAACGATTACGCAGCTTGGGCGAACGGCCGGCGTAAGCCGGCTGGTGTATCGTACTTCCACCAGCCGGCTTACGCCGGCCGTTCGCTGAAAAACTCCCGGTTGAGTCTGTCGGTTGGCGTGTAAGCCGGGTTTTGTCCTCGCTCTTGCGAGCAAGTGACGGTCATTTATCTAGCCCCGTCCTTGCGAACGGGATCGAGCGGTCTACCCGAGGATCGTAACGGGCCGGGCCGACCCTGTCCTCTGCTTGACCTTGCTTCCGGTGGGGTTTGCCGAGCCGGCGAGTCACCTCGCCGCTGGTGCGCTCTTACATTAAGGGCTTTCGCCCCGCACCGTTTCACCCTTACCCGGCTGGTGTTTGGTGTTTCGTGTTTAGTGTTTCGTGAAGAAGCGATGGCCTCTTGTCTTCACGAAACACTAAACACCAAACACCAACCGGGCGGTTTACTTTCTGTTGCACTTTCCCGCCCGTTGGCGGTGCGAGCCGGGATGCCCGCAACCGTTACCGGGGGTGGACGTTATCCACCACCGCGCCCTGAGAAGCCCGGACTTTCCTCCCGCGCCCAGTGTGAGTGTGAGTGTGAGTGTGAGTGAAGACAGAAGATGCGATCTGTTTTCGTCTTCGGTTTTCACTCACACTCACACTCGCACTCACACTGAGCCGCCGGCGACCGTCCGGCCAGCCGACAGACTCAATCTTCATCGTATCGTGTCAAAGCAGGCAGGAGAATAGACGCTCGGAGCGGCGAAAAGGTTCTGCCTGGGTGTGGGTTATATGATGGAATTATGGCGACTGTGTTTCTCGACTGGTCCGCGTTCGCACCCTCAGAGATGATGGGCGGCTCGGTGAGCGTTGGTAACTTCGATGGCGTGCATCGCGGGCATCAGGCGCTCGTCTCCGCGACTCGGAAACTGGCTCGGAACGTGGGCGGGCCGGCGGTTGTGGTCACGTTCAATCCTCCTCCTCACCAGGTTCTTTATCCCGGTTCGGAGCGACCACCGCTGACGACCATTCCGCAACGTGCCGAGCTGTTGCACGCGATCGGAGCGGATCACGTCATCGTGTTGCAAACAAGTCCGTCGCTCCTTGCTCTTAGCCCGGAAGCGTTCTTCGAGGATGTGCTCGTCCGGCAACTCGGGGCGAAGGCCATCGTCGAAGGGTACGACTTCCGCTTTGGACGCGGGCGAGCCGGGACCAACGACACGCTTCGCTCGCTGTGTCAAACTGCGGGATTGGAGTTCGAGGAGGTTCCTCAGTTGCTCGATGGAGGCGAACCCGTTTCCAGTAGTCGCGTGCGAGCTGC
>JAKEEV010000528.1 GCA_022616395.1 Planctomycetia bacterium
CAAACCGCTGGCTCACCGGGAGCCGGACGCATTGCGAACCATTTCGGAGAAACTCTCTGACGAGATTGAAGCTCAACGGTTCGGGCAGTTTTTGTTCTTCCGGCAATGGTCAGCGCTCCGCGAGTATGCAGCATCACGCGGAGTTCATCTACTCGGTGATCTGCCGATTTACGTTGCCGAAGACTCCGCGGATGTGTGGGCACACCCGGAGTTGTTCCTGTTGGATGCCAACCGCCGACCGGTTTTCGTCGCGGGGGTTCCTCCGGACTACTTCAGCAGTACGGGGCAACTCTGGGGGAATCCGGTCTACGACTGGAGCGCTCATCGTAGCACCGAGTTCCGCTGGTGGAGTGCGCGGATGCGGTTGGCTCTGCGGTTATTCGATCTGGTGCGAATCGATCACTTCCGCGGAATTGAAGCATTCTGGGCTGTCCCCGCTGGCGACTCCACCGCGGAAGGCGGTCGATGGCTGGCTGGCCCTCGAGACGAGTTGCTAGGAGCGCTTCGCGCGGCTTTGGGGAACTTGCCGGTGGTGGCCGAGGATCTGGGGTTTATTTCGCCGGAAGTTGATGCTCTCCGCGAGCGGTTTGAGCTTCCTGGACTGAGGGTGTTGCAATTTGCTTTCGGGGGAGCGGTGGAAGCTCGGTTTCTGCCTCACCGATACACATCCGATTTGTTGGTCACGACGGGAACGCATGATAATGACACCACGCGCGGGTGGTTCGAGAAACTCACTTCCGCGGAGCGACAGGCATTCGAGTCGTATGTGCCGGGCGCGGAAGCGGACCCGGTGTGGACGCTTATCCGACTGGCGTGGTCATCGGTCGCGGAGTTGGCGTTCGCTCCGCTTCAGGATTTGCTCGGGCGCGGGAGCGAGTCGCGGATGAACACTCCGGGTATCGCTTCCGGGAACTGGCGTTGGCGAGTGACCGCGACGGAGATGAGCAACTCCGCCTGGGTGGATCGACTCGCCGACTTCACCCGCGTCTACGAACGAACCGCGCTGGCACAAGCTCGACCGACTACGAATTGATGAGTAGAAATCCTCGGTGGGTGGGAAAGGAAGAGAAGAGAAGCCCCCTCACCCGCCGTTATGACTGAGGCGAAGCGCGTCAGTCTACGGCGACCTCTCCCCGCAAAAGCGGGGCGAGGTGGGGGGCTTTGCGTGTCCCTGTGCCGCCACACGATGCGTAAAGCTTCGCTCCGCCGCGCCGCAAAGCAATGCGAGAAGTGCAACCACATCACCTCGCCCCGCTCCCGCGGGAAGAGGTCGCCGCCGCGAAGCGCTTCGCTTCGCGATAGCGGCGGGTGAGGGGTCTTGTTCTTCTGTTTTGCTTTCCTCATCCGAGAACCAATCCATGCAACTCGCTGTGGGAACGCTCTCACAGCGCTGCGGAGACCGCCTTGCCGATAGGGCCTTCCTGGTAAACTCCATCCAGCCGCAAACCGTAGGCGCAGTGCATTTCCAACACTCCGTCGGCGAACGAGAGTTTCATCTCCGACTTGTCCTTCACGTTCTTGAGCCGAATCGTCTTGAGTGCTTCCTTCACCGC
>JAKEEV010000529.1 GCA_022616395.1 Planctomycetia bacterium
AGAACAAGAGCGAAGGCACCTGGGCAGGCTTCGGCACCGACTCGAACGGTCAGCCGATTCCTACCTGCGACTGGATCGATCAACTCGCGCCGAAGGCGTGGGCGACTGCGGTCGTGACCTACGGCCGGACGGTGCGCGCTCTGAGGAAGTTCACTCAAGCGTCGATGAACCAGGAACCCGAATGGCGGAAACCAACCACCAGGGGTTGAAACCCCTGGCAGTATCTGTGTGACCCCTGGGGTCCGTAAACCCATGCGGTCCCAACGGGACCACCGATAATAGCCAGGGGTTTCAACCCCTGGTTTGAGGACAAGGACAACGATGAGCGACGCAAAGCCTCCGCAGGTCGTCGAGATGTCGTGGGACCCGGTGACGCGGATCGTCGGCAGTCTCGGCATTCACACCAAGATCGACTTCGCTAATCGCCGTGTGCTTGAGTGCCGAAGCACGTCGTCCATCTTTCGCGGGTACAGCGTCTTCATGCGCGGGAAAGATCCGCGAGATGCTCACTTCATCACAAGCCGCATCTGCGGCATCTGCGGAGATAATCACGCGACGTGTGCTGTCTACGCCCAGAACATGGCCTTCGGTGTGCGCCCGCCTCACCTCGCGGAGTGGATCATCAATCTCGGAGAAGCGGCCGAGTACATGTTCGACCACAATCTGTATCAGGACAATCTCGTCGGCGTGGACTTCTGCGAGCAGATGGTGAAGGAGACCAACCCCTCGGTGCTGGCGAAAGCCGAAACGACAGCAGCCCCACACGCGAACATCCACGGCTATCGCACCATCGCGGACATCATGCGGTCCCTCAATCCCTTCACCGGGCCACTGTATCGCGAAGCTCTCCAGATGAGCCGACTCACGCGCGAGATGTTCTGCCTCATGGAAGGAAGGCACGTTCACCCCTCGACGCTCTACCCCGGCGGTGTCGGTACCGTGCCCTCGCCGCAGTTGTTCACGGAGTATCTGTCGCGATTGATGAAGTACATCGACTTCGTGAAGAAGATCGTGCCTCTGCATGACGACCTGTTCAACTTCTTCTACGATGCGCTGCCCGGTTACGAGGAAGTTGGCAAGCGTCGTGTGCTGCTCGGCTGCTGGGGAAGCTTCAACGACCCCGAAGCGTGCGACTACACTTACTCCCGCATGAGCGAGTGGGGCCGCGAGATGTTCGTCACGCCAGGCGTGGTGGTCGATGGCGAGCTGGTCACGACAGACTTGGTGGAGATTAACCTCGGACTGCGAATTCTGCTCGGTAGTTCGTTCTACGACGACTGGCAGGAGGGCGAGACCTTCGTGAAGGCCGATCCGCTCGGAAACCCGGTCGATCAGCGGCACCCGTGGAACCAAACCACCAATCCCAAACCACAGAAGCGCGACTTCGCGGGGAAATACACCTGGGTCATGTCGCCGCGCTGGCTCGACAAGCGCACCGGGCAACATCTGGCCCTCGACACCGGAGGAGGGCCGCTTGCTCGCTTCTGGGTGACTGCGCTGGCAGGCCGCGTCAACTTTGGCGGAATCAAGGCGACTGGAACGAGCGTGAAGATTGCCTTACCGAAGTCCGCGACGCTCCCAGAGATGGAGTTCGAGTGGAAGATTCCGAAATGGAGTAACACCATTGAGCGCGACCGCGCGCGCAGCTACTTCCAGGCTTACGCCGCGGCTGCCGCGTTGGACTTCCTGGATCGCGGATTGCGTGAGGTGCTCGCCGGCCGACTTGCGACCTGGAGCGAGTTCCAGGTGCCCGAAGAAGCCATCGGCTGCGGCTTCCACGAAGCGGTTCGCGGAGTGCTCTCGCATCATGTCGTGATCCGCAACGGCAAGATCGCGAACTATCACCCGTATCC
>JAKEEV010000530.1 GCA_022616395.1 Planctomycetia bacterium
CTCAAGGCCGTTCAGCAGAATCTCAAGGAGGCAAACCAACAGATCACCGCGCTGAAGACAGTCAACAAGAAGCTCGTGGCGGAGAACAACAAGTTAGAAGCGGCACTCAAGAAGGGGAAAGGCACAGACGCGAAGGACGAGAAGACCATCAAGAACTTGCAGACGATTGTGGACGGCTATCGCGGGGCGGGGTTGGTTCACGTCGTGTTTTTGAAGCTCAAGGCGGATTCGCCGATGAGCGAAGCTCAATCGGTGATTGACGATACCTATTCGCAACTCTCGAAGATTAAGACTGTTCGTGGAGTGTGGGGCGGGAAGCCCGCGACGAAGCCAACTCCGGACGCGAACACCGAGTACACCGTGGCTCTGGTGTTTGTCTTCGATGATGCGGCCGGGCTGCGAGCGTATCTGAAAGACCCGATCCACGACAAGTTCGCCGAGAAGCACCTCAGCAAGTGGGAAGCTCCTCTCGTCTACGACTTCGAGACGAAGAAGTAGCCTCACCGTCTTTGTCTTTACGCCGAAGGCGTTCTAGACCAAAGCCCGGGGTCGATTGCGAAGCAAGCGCACCCTGGGTTACCATTGGCCGGGTGATGGTCCGTGACCGCAGCGAGATTCCAACGCGAGCCGACACGCGGCCAGTTTAAGCATTTCTCGTTTCCATCCCGCTTCGCTCCGGTTATTCTTCCTCACACATTCATCACATCCTGCACTCGCCTGGAGTTGTCCAAATGTCTCGTCCAACGCTCGCGCGTGTCGCAGCGCTTGCGATACTGCTGTTCAGCGCACCCGTCGCGACGGCCCAGGATCAGTATCAGCCGATTCTCGGAGGATTGTCGGCCCGGTGTATTGGTCCGGCCAACATGGGCGGCCGAATCACGGACCTCGCGGTTGTCGATGACAACCCGAACCTCTTCTACGTTGCGGCCGCGGGCGGCGGAGTGTGGAAGACGACCGATGGCGGGAACACCTTCAAGCCGGTCTTCAACGACCAACCGACTCAGTGCATCGGCGCGGTCGCTGTGTGTCAGGCAAAACCAGATGTTGTGTATGTCGGAACCGGTGAGCCGAACCCGCGAAACTCGGTGAGCTGGGGGAGCGGAGTTTACAAGTCGGTCGATGGTGGGAAGTCGTGGAAGCACTGCGGCCTGGCGGACACGCACCACATTGGCCGAGTCGTCGTTCATCCCGCGAATCCAGACATCGCTTACGTTGGGGCTCTGGGCCACTTCTGGGGACCGAACAAGGAACGCGGACTGTACAAGACTACGGACGGAGGAAAGTCGTGGGAGTGCGTGAAGTTCATCGACGAGAACACGGGCTTTGTGGACTTACAGATGGACCCATCAGAGCCGGACACGCTCTACGCGGCCGCGTGGGAGTTGCGTCGAGATGGTTTCTCCGGTGGAAGTCCGCGCGTGCAAGTCGGAGTGAACGGCGGGCTGTTCAAGACGACTGATGGAGGGAAGACGTGGGAGCGAATGGCTGGCGGGCTGCCGGAGAAGGTTGGTTATGGTCGCTGCGGGTTATCCATTTACAAGAAAGACCCGAACGTGGTCTTCGCGATTGTTCATACGAGCGAAACCGCCGGGCAACTGAGCAACGCCGGTCAACCGGCCACGAGAGTGAACAAGGGCGGCAAGGTTGGCCCGTTGGGGCGAGTGGAGACCGGCGGCGTCTTCCGTTCGGACGACAAGGGAAAGACATGGAAGAAGGTGAACGACCTCGTTCCGCGGCCCTTCTACTACGGCCAGATTCGAGTCGATCCGAATGACGAGAAGCGGGTGTATGTGCTTGGTGTGTCGCTGGTGGCGTCGAGTGATGGAGCGCAGACGTTCACTGGCATCAGTCGTTCGATCCACCCCGACCACCACGCGATGTGGATTAACCCGAAGAACTCCGATCACCTGATTGTGGGCAACGATGGTGGGCTGTACATCTCGAAGGATCGCGGAAAAACGTTCGCGGCAAAACGTGACTTGGTGATTAGCCAGTTCTACGGAGTCGCGGTGGACATGCGCACTCCGTATCGCGTCTACGGTGGCCTTCAGGATAACGGCAGTTGGGGCGGAACAAGCGCGACACCTTACGAGGACGGCATCACGCTGGCGGACTGGAGGCGATTTCTGGGCGGAGATGGCTTCCAGGCTGCTGTTGATCCGACAGACTTCAACACGGTTTACCTTGAAAGTCAGTATGGGGCGCTGTCGAGAATCAATCTTGCCACCGCAGGCGCTGGCGGAGTGAAGGGAGGAGGGGCGAGACCGATTCGGCCGCCAGCTCCGAAGGGTGGACCGAGGAACCGCTACAACTGGAACGCACCCATTCTGCTCTCTCCTCACGATCCGAAGACGCTCTACTACGGCGGGCAGTTCCTGTTCAAATCCGTCAATCGCGGAGATGCCTGGACCAAGATCAGCCCCGAGTTGACCGCGCCCAAGGAAGGCCCACCGAGTCCCGGATACACGATTCTCGCTCTGACCGAATCTCCGGTGAAGGCGGGTGTGTTGTGGGTCGGCACGGATGACGGGCGAGTGTGGGTGAGCAAGGAGGACGGCAAGGAGTGGGCCGAAGTGACCGACAAGATTCCCGATGTGCCACTGGCGCGTGCGATTCCGAAGATCGAGTGTTCTTACTTCGATGCGGGCACCGCGATGGTGGTGATCGACCGGCATCGTAACGATGACTTCAAGCCGTACATCTATCTGACCACCGATTACGGCGAGACCTGGAAGCCCATTGCCGGGAACTTGCCGCCGGGCGCGGTGGTGGGAGTCGTGAGGCAATCATCGAAGGACAAGAACCTGCTCTTCGTCGGAACGGAAATCGGTCTGTTCGTGACCTTCGACGGAGGAACGAAGTGGCATCACCTCGCGAAGACCGGAATGCCACAAGGGGTTCGCGTCGATGACTTGGTCATTCACCCCCGCGACCGCGATCTGGTGATCGCCACTCACGGCCGCGGAATCTGGGTGATGGACATCGCTCCGCTCGAACAACTCTCCGACGCGGTGTTGAAGGCAGATGTTCACTTGTTTGATGTGAAGCCCGTAACGCTTCTGAAGCCGCAGAAGCGCACGCTGGTCCCGCTGCCGGGTTTCAAAGTGCCGAACCCGTCGCCTGGGATTCACGTTCACTTGCTGACGACCGCGAAGACCGCGGGGAAGCTCGAAGTGACCTGCACGAACCCCGCGGGCAAGCGCACCGGGCTTTATCTCGGCAAGGACATTCCCGGGCTGGACTCGTGCGTCTTTGAAGCGAACGCGCCGGGCGAGTACACCATCACGCTCAAGGCGGGCGGTGTGACGCAAACCAAGAAAGCGGTCGTGAAGGCACCTGAAGAGCCAAAGAAGAAGGTGGATGAGTGATCGCGACTGTTGTGGAATTCTTGTGGTCATGTGCCCATGGCTCCGGTTCTTGTGTGCCGCGGAGTGCTGGTTTTTGTGGGGTTTGGTGCAATTTGTGACTTTTGTCGGGTGTTGAAGCGCCCCTCCCCCCGCCACCCCCCTGCTTTTCTCCTCTTCTTGTTTTTCCCAGGATTTGTGGGGTTTGGTCACTTTGCGTTGCAAAGAAGCGGCCGTTATGGCCCC
>JAKEEV010000531.1 GCA_022616395.1 Planctomycetia bacterium
CCCCCCCCCCCCCCCGACGCTCACCAGTAGTTACACCTTCGTTGCGCCAATTCCCACTCACAGCCTTTACACTTCATTGTTAGCGTGGTAGATGCCTTCCGCGCCCACTCCACCTCCGGGAGTTTCCGATGAAGTACCTCGTTTTGTCATGCGTGTTCGCAGCCGGCTTCATGGCCGCGCTGGCAATGCAGAATGCGCTTGCTGATGGTCAACCGCAAAAGCCGACCCCGCCACCGTTCCCCGACCGGCTGGCGCCCGCCAATCCTAACATCGACTTTAACGGCTATCTCAAGATCGCGAGAGAAGCCTATCAGCACCGCGCAAAGCGCCGGGTCACCGAGGAAGACTTCATCAAGATGAGCCAGGAAGAAGGCGTCATCATTCTCGACGCCCGCAGCAAGGAGAAGTACGACATTCTGCACATCAAGGGCGCGGTCAACCTGAGCTTCCCGGATATGGACATCGAGAGCCTGAAGAAGGCGCTGCCGAAGAAGGATGCGAAGATTCTCATTTACTGCAACAACAACTTCACCGCTGGCGCGGCTCCGTCAAGCGTCGTCATCACTCCCAACGGCATTCAGGGCAAGGCCGCGGCCGCGTTCCCCTCAAAGAATCCGACTCTGTCGCTGAACATCTCGACGTACACCGTGCTCTACGGCTACGGTTACAAGAACGTGTATGAACTCGGGCCACTCCTTGACCCGGCCAAGACGAAGATCCCGCTCGTCTCGAACGAGAAGAAGTAACGAGAAGCGAAGATGTTGAAGGGCGACCCGTGGCCGCCAGCAGGAGACAGGAGTCAGGAGACAGGGAACAGAGGTCAGAGGACAGAGATCAGAGGTCAGAAGACAGAGCAGAGAGCAGGAACCGGGACACTGATCCTGTATCCTGTTCTCTGCTCTCTGACTTCTGCTCTCTGCTCTCTGACCTCTGATGCTTAATGGCCCACTCTGTTCCTCGCGGTAGCTCGTACCTTCCGACTCCTCCCATCCGGCGGATCACGCGGCCTCTCGCTCGCTTCCTGCAAATTGAATCGGCCAGCGGGGTCGTGCTGCTCATCTGCGCGATTGTCGCGCTGGTACTGGCGAACTCCGCGGCCGCTGATGCGTATCACAAGTTCTGGCACACGCCGGTTCAGGTCGAAATCGGCGCGTTCAAACTCGGCGGCGAGCTGGGCCACTTCTTCGTCAACGACGTGCTCATGACGATCTTCTTTTTCGTCGTGGGTCTGGAAATC
This sequence comes from Planctomycetia bacterium, assembly GCA_022616395.1. GTDB lineage: Bacteria > Planctomycetota > Planctomycetia > Gemmatales > Gemmataceae > Gemmata. The sequence goes on from JAKEEV010000531.1 coordinate 1,238, forward strand.
AAGCGCGAACTGGTGGCGGGCGAACTGCGTGACCCGCGGAAGGCCGCGCTGCCCGTGATGGCCGCGCTGGGTGGGATGCTGGTCCCCGCCGGCATCTACATGGCGCTTCAAACCGGTCAGCCGGGCTTTCGCGGTTGGGGTGTGCCGATGGCGACCGACATCGCGTTCGTCGTCGGCATCATGGCGGTGTTGGGGAAGCGAGTGCCGTTTGGGTTGAAGATCATGCTCCTGTCGCTGGCCATCGCCGACGACATCGGAGCGGTGATCGTGATCGCGGCTTTCTACAGCAGCGGACTGAACGTGTTGATGCTGCTTCTGGCGGGCGGTGGATTTGCCCTGGTGCGAATCCTCAACGCTCTGGGCGTGCGGTCAGTGCCGATTTACGCGGTCGTGGGCGTTTTCATCTGGATCGCGATGTACAAGTCGGGCGTTCACCCAACGGTTGCGGGTGTGTTGCTCGGCCTTCTCACTCCTCCGAGCGAGTGGGTCGGGCGCGAGGCGCTCAGGCTGTCGCTAACGGATCTCGCTGTCCGACTGGAGGAGGACAAAGGAGGGGCGAACCCGAAGGAACTGGAGTTGATGGCGTTTGCGGCAAAGGAAAGCGTCTCGCCGCTCGAACGACTGGAATCCGCGCTTCACCCGTGGGTGGGCTTTGTCATCATGCCGCTGTTTGCGCTGGCGAACGCGGGTGTTCACATTGAACTCAAAGCGATTGGCGAACCGGTCGCGGTTGCAACAGCACTCGGACTGCTTTTGGGCAAACCCATCGGCGTGCTTGTGTTCAGTTTCTTGGCGGTGAAACTCGGCGTCGCGAAGCTTCCAAGCGGAGTGTCGTGGATTGTGCTTCTGGGAGGCGGGTTCCTGGCCGGAATTGGCTTCACCATGTCGCTGTTTGTCGCCGGGTTGGCGTTCGGCGATCAGCAGCGGTTGCTCATTGATGCGAAGATCGGCATTCTCACCGGCTCGGTAACGAGCGCTCTGATCGGAGCAACGATTCTGGTGCTCACGCTGCGCCGACAGCCTCAAGAGGAAAAGACAGAAGAGTAATGGCCACAAAAAAGCACAAAGGGCACAAAGGAAAACCAAAGACACAGAAGCATTGAACTGAACTCAATCTTCTGTCTTTCTCTTGTGTTTTCTTTTGCGCCCTTTGTGCTTTTTTGTGGCCATTACTCTTCTTGTTATTTCACTTCTTCAGGTACTTCTCGAACCAGGCCAGATCCCATTCCATCTTGGCCTTGCGGAACGACAGCAAGCCGAGGCCGTGAGGCTGGCCGGGGTACTCGTTGAGTTCGGTTGGCACCTTCAGGTACTCTTTGAGCGCGCGGTAGAGCATGCGGCTGTGTCCCGGCGGGCAGCGCACGTCGTTTGCGCCAACGTGGATCAGCGTGGGTGTCTTCACGTTGCTCAGTGAGTAAGTCGGGGAGGATCTCTTGTAGAGTTCGGGCTGTTCCCACGGCAGACCTTTCTTGAACACCATCGGGTAAGCCGGTTCGTCGTTAAATCCCCATTCCGCGACCGTGTCCAGAATGCCCGCTCCGCTACTGGCGGCCTTGATCTTCACCGGCGAGTCTTTGAGTGTGATGAGGCAGTTCGTGAGGTAACCGCCGTTACTCCAGCCCATCACCGCGATGCGATCCGGGTCCGCGATGCCTTCTTTGATGAGGTGCTGAATGCCCGCGAGGATGTCTTTGACTTCGATGTCGTTCTCGTTGCCGATGAGGTCCGTGAGGAACTTGTCTCCGTAGCCGGTCGATCCACGATAGTTCGGACACAACACCGCGTAGCCGGCCGCGGCGAAGTAGAGTCGGCCGTTGTGCGGATCGAATCGCTGATCGTTGTAGCTGGCGGTTGTGGGGCCTCCGTGGATCGCGACGACCAGCGGCAGAGGCTTGTCGCCCTTCTTGTGGCCGTAAGGAAGCTCCAGCGGCCCGCCGACGGTTGCTCCGTCGGGAGCCTTCCAGGTGATGTGTTGAATCGTGGGCAACTTCCAGGTTTTCGTGTGCGGGTTCGGATCAACCAACTCGGTCCACTCGTTTTTGATCATCACTCGCAAAACGGGGAAACGAGTGAGGTCACCGACAACTTCGGCCCGCACCTGGATTTCGGGGCGAGCGTCTATCGCGTAGACCACAGCCGGTTTTTCCGCCTTGGGCGGGATGTGTGTGGCCCCGTCCGTGAGTACGTAGGCGCGAGTGACTACGTTCCCGTCCTTGTCCATGAGATATTGCAAGACATCGTTGCCGATCCACTGAATCGGGGAACCGTACCCGCGGACCTGAAGCTCGCCCTTGGGAGCCGGGCCAACCGTTTTCTTCCGGTTCATCCGTTCCATTGTCAACTTGCCGCCTGCACTTGAGCCGATGATGATCTCGGCGGGGTAAGCATCGTGAATGCAGCAGAAGGCGAACTTCGTCCCATCCAGGTTCCACGCGAGGTTTTCGAGCCACGCATACGGACTGGCGGCCTTCGCGCGGTACACCTCGGTTGGTGGAGTGACGACCTTGCCGTTTTCCCACACATCGACGCGCGACTCGCCTTCAGACTTCACCACGGTGTCGTCGATGGCGCTGACCATCGCGATCTTCTTGCCGTCGGACGTGACCACAAACTCGCGGATGTAGCGCTTTTCGGCCAGCACCTTCTTCGCCTTGTCTTCGCCCGTTACGGAGAACAGTTCGCTGACGGTGCGCTTCCCCTGGCTGTAGTTGATCTTGCCATACTTCTCGCGCAGCGTGGTGAAGTCGTCCTTGTCCACCGCCTTCGCGTCCACGGTGTAGAAGATCGTGTCGGCTTTCGGGGCGTAGTCGAACGCGACGACGCCGGCCGGGGCTTTCGTCACGGCTTCCGGCTTGCCATCAAGCGGCACTTTCCACACTTGCGTCTTCGCCTTTGCGCCTCCGCGATTGGCCAGAACGTAGATCGACTTGCCGTCGGCGCTCCATTTTGGGTGTCGGTCGTTGGCTCGGTCGGTGGTGAGTTGCTTCGGCTTCCCCTTGCCGTCGGTATCGACCACCCACAACTCACGAGCGAGTTTATCGGCCTTCTCATTCCAGGAGGCGAGGCAGTACGCAACCTGTTGGCCGTCTGGTGAGACGGCGATTTCGGTGATCGTCTTGATGCTGGCGTAGTCCGCCGGCGTGATGGCGTGCGTGCGTTCCTGGGCGCTGGAGAGTGAACCGACGACCAGCAGAAACGCGAGCGGAAGTAATCGGCGCATGAGCATCCTCGCTGAGTGTGAAAAGTACGAAGCTAGTGAATTGGAACGCACGACGCGAACGGGGTCAACAGTTGCTTGGATTTGGTTTTCTACCCCGAAGGGGTTGCAGATCAAAGCCCAGGGTCAGCACGCGAATGCGTGCGCCACCCTGGGAAACGAACGACACACCGATCCGCATCGGGAACCCAGGGTGCGCTTGCTTCGCAATCGACCCTGGGCTTTGATCTGCAACCCCTTCGGGGTACAGACAAAGACAGCCGCGATCACCGCTTTCACTCATCGCCTTCCGGTTCCGCGCTTTCGGGGTGATACTTGCGGATCATTTTGCGGACGGTGGCTCGCGCAAGACCAAGCCAGCGGGCCGCGACGAGCCGGTTGCCGTCCACCTGTCGGAGCGCTTCATCGAGCACCGCGGGTTCAATCGCCTCGATCAGTTTCTGGTGAAGGTCGGCTGGTTCTGCACCCTTGCACCCATCGACCTGTTCGCGGACCCATTCCACGACAAGAGAGCGAAGGCGCTCGAGAGTGGTTTCAGCTCCTCGTGCGGTGCTGACTTCGGGGAAGTGTTCGGGGCGCAGTGAAGCACCGCGAGCTTCGATTGCCGCGTGTTCCAGCGCGTTACGCAGTTCGCGCACGTTTCCGTGCCACGGACGAGACTTGAGGAACGCGAGCGTCTCCGCTGGGAGCACGCTGGTCGGGTTAGCTATCCCGAACTTGCGCAGGAAGTGTTCCGCGAGGTGCGGAATGTCATCGACGCGATCGCGCAGAGGAGGAATGTGAATCGGGTAGACGTTGAGCCGGAAGAACAGGTCGTGCCGGAACTTCCCCTCGCGCACCGCGGCCGAAAGGTCAGCGTGCGTTGCAGAAACGATGCGAACGTCAACGGTCTGAGTCTCGCTTCCACCCACCGGTTGCAGTTCTTGACGTTCCAGAACTCGCAGCAACTTCGCTTGTACAGGTAGCGGGATGTCCGCGAGTTCGTCAAGGAACACGGTGCCTTCATCGGCGAGCTTGAGCAGTCCGTCGCGTGGTTTCTCCGCGCCGGTGAATGCTCCCTTCACGTGCCCGAACAGTTCGCTTTCGACCAGATTCGGATTGAATGCCGCGACGTGAGCCGGCAGGAACGGCTTGTGTCTTCGAGGGCTGTTGGCGTGGATCGCGCGGGCAACGAGTTCCTTGCCTGTGCCACTCTCTCCGGTGACAAGCACACACGCGGCGGTCGGAGCAACGAGCGCGATGCGCTTGAAGACGGTCTGCATCGCGGGGCTATGGCCGACAATCGCATCGGGAGAAGAGTCCAC
>JAKEEV010000532.1 GCA_022616395.1 Planctomycetia bacterium
CGAGGGGTTCATTAACCAGAAGGTTCACACCGCGCTGGAAGAAGGGCTACACGTCATCCTGTGCATGGGAGAAACGCTTGCTGAACAGCAGCGGAAGCTCGGAGAGCGAGTGTTTCAGCGTCAGGTGTACGCGGCGTGCGCTGGACTGAGCGACGAGCAGTTCAGCCGATTGATTCTGGCTTACGAACCTGTGTGGGCCATCGGAACCGGGCAGACCGCGACCCCGGAGTATGCCCAGCAAGTTCACCAGTTCATTCGCACCAAAATGGCTCTGCTCTATGGCGATAAAATCGCCGAATCGCTTCCTATCCTCTACGGCGGGTCCGTCACCCCGGAAAACGCGGCCGGACTGATGAGCAATCCGGACGTGGACGGAGCGCTTGTCGGAGGAGCGAGCCTGAAGGCAGACTCGTTCTTGGCCATCGTGAAGGCAGCGAGTGCGTGATGGCAAACCGCACCCGCTCTTCCCACCCAGTCAGCGCATTACTACACTAACAGTTCAACTGTAAGGACTGCGGCTCAGTGGCCGTGGGTGAACGGAGGTCGAGTCGTGACCCTCTTAGCGATTGGCTGGTACTCGCACGTCCTCAATGCAATTGTCCTGATCCTGGGCGGCATTTTGATGCTGATTGTGCTGATCCAGCGGGGCAAGGGCGGCGGGCTGGCCGGCGCATTCGGTGGCGCGGGCGGCTCCAGCCCGTTCGGCTCGCGTGCGGCCGACCAGTTCGTGAAAGTCACCCTCTGGCTTGCGGGTGTCTGGGTACTTGTCATCATGATCCATGTCAAGGTGGTCAAGTACGACACTAAGGAACAGTCGGGAACCTCGATCACAACCCCGAACAACTGAGGCGAATCCCCTTCCCCAGCGTCGCTTTCCACTGTTCAACCAGATGAGGCCGCCGGCGTGTTGCTCAGCATGACGGGTTTTGGTGAAGCCCGCACCCAAACCGACACGCTGGCCGTGGCCATCGAGGTTCGGGCGGTCAACAACCGCCACCTGAAGTTGACTGTTCGCGGAACCGAACCGTACCCTCTGTATGAAGCGGAAATCGAGAAGGTGGTTCGTCGGCACGTTCGTCGAGGCACGCTACACGTTCATGTGCGAGTCGAGCGGGCCAGTCAGTCCACCATCCCGACGCTCAACACAGTCGCTCTCGCCGGCTACCTGAGGCAAATTCGTGCCGCGTGCGCGGAGGCGGGCACACCCGAGTTCGCGGCTCCTCTGTTGGCTGGCGCTCTTGCGTTACCAGGGGTCGCGCCCGAAGGACGCAACGGCTCCACGCCCCCGGATGAAGAGTGGCCCGTCGTCGAGCGCACACTGGATGTGGCTCTGACCAAGCTCAACGTCATGAGACGAGACGAAGGCCGGGCGATGGGAGATGAACTGCTCGCTCATCATCGCACCATCGCCGAACAGCTCGACGCGGTCCGAGTTCTGGTTCCCACGGTGGTCAGCGACTATCGCCAACGGCTCCTGGATCGCGTCCGTCAGGCGATCGCGGATGCCGGCGTTGTGCTCAGTGCGGAAACGGTCATCCGCGAAGTGGCTCTCTTCGCCGACCGCACCGATGTCTCGGAAGAAGTGATGCGATTAACCAGCCACCTCGACCAGTTCGGCGAGTTGGTTCGCAAGGGTGAAGAAGCCGGGCGGAAATTGGAGTTCGTCATTCAGGAAATGGGCCGCGAAACGAACACCGTCGGCTCGAAGGCCGGAGACGTCTCGATCAGCCGGCATGTGTTTGAAATCAAGGCCACGCTCGAAAAACTCCGCGAACTGGTGCTAAATGTGGAGTAGTCCTTGGTCATTGGTCATTGGTCATTCGTGATCGGGTTGAAGTTGCGGATTTCACTCGCTGATTCGGAGTGATGACGCGAACTCGTGAGCAAAGAGGGACGAATGACTCCTGACCCAGGACTCAGGACAAATGACCCAGGACCGCTGATCGTGGTCTCCGGCCCCAGTGGTGTCGGCAAGACGACAGTGGTTGATCGGTTGTTAGCCGAAGCCAAGTTGAAGTTGCGCCGGGCGGTGACCGCGACCACCCGCGAGCCGCGCGAGGGCGAGAAGGACGACATCAGTTACCACTTCTGGAAGAAGGATCGGTTTCTGAAGGAAGTCGATGACGGGCGGATGTTGGAATGGGCGAAGGTCTTCGACCGCGACTTTTACGGAACGCCGAGAAGTGAGGTCGATCCGTACCGGGCAGACGGGTGGGGCGTGATTCTGGTGATTGATGTGCAGGGTGCGGAGAAGGTGCGGGAACTGTGCCGGGACTGTCTCTCCATTTTCATTACGCCGCCGAGCTTCGAGGAACTGGAAGCCCGGTTGCGGGGTCGCGGGGATTTGTCCGAGGAGCGGATTGAGCGTCGGTTGCACGAAGCCCGCACGGAGATGGCACGAGCTGGTGAGTTTGAACACCAGATTGTGAACCGCGAACTCACCCAGGCTGTCCGTGACCTGGAGCGACTGATTCGCGAACGGTTTCACTCGTAGGACAGGCATCCTGCCTGTCAGTCAGTTTGTCGGAGCCGGAAGCGTCAGCGACGGGTTTTCTCCAATTGAAGTTCGTCGCTGACGCTTCCGGCTCCGATTCTCACTGACAGGCAGGATGCCTGTCCTACCTCAGAAGGGGTTAACATGCTCGACGAGTTGAAGGAAGAAGGGATCGTCAACAAGGTGGGCGGGCGGTTCAAGCTCTCCACCCTGATTCAAAAGCGCATGGTCGCATTGAACATTGGCGCCAAGCCGCAGGTGGACACTCGCGGCCTGCCCGACAAGATGGCCATCGTCATTCAGGAAATCTTGCAAGACAAGATCTTCCTCGATTCGTCCGGCGAAGTGCAGACGCGAAATCAAACCGCGATGGCCAACTTGCCGGGGGCCTATCCCGGCTTGCCCGGCACCACTCCCCCCGCTCCCGGCTCCACCGCTCGCCCCTCGGATGAGTGAGCAATCGGAGCCGGAAGCGTCAGCGACGGGGTTTCGTGTTTCAATCGGAGCCGGAAGCGTCAGCGACGGGGTTTCGTGTTTCAATCGGAGCCGGAAGCGTCGCGACGGGATGAAACCCCGTCGCTGACGCTTCCGGCTCCGATTGTTCCTTTGCGTCGAACTTCCTGGCCGACTGTCCCGTAATACCGGTGTCCGCTACAAAGCCAGCAAGTCGCCTTCCGGTTTCGGGGTGTCTCAGTCATGGCCGATATCAGCCCATCAACAGCGCCAGTGCTGCAATCCACCGCGGACCAGACACCCTACGTGCCGGTGTCGTGGATGGCGGTTGCCGCCATGTCGGTGGCTGCTCTGTTTGCTGCCACACTGTTGGTGCTTGGAGTGTCGGCGTTCATCAGCAAGAAGCCGCTGCTGATGCCCGAATTACTGGTCTTTCCGGTGATCGCCATTGTCATGAGCTTCGCGGCCCGGCGCATGATCCGCAACTCCGAGGGGACACGCACTGGTGAGAAGCTGGCCGCCTCCGCGTGGTGGATTTCGCTGGTGCTGGGACTGGGGTACATCGCCTACCTGTTCGCCATCGACTTCTCGGTACGCAAGGACGCGGAGAAAGAAGTGCAACGGTGGATCGACCTGGTCCGCGACGACAAGGACGCGGACGCGCTAACTCGCGCATTCCACCGCACGCTTCCGCCGGGAGCACGACAGGGGATCGGCCCGACCGACCGAATCAGAATGAGAAACCAGTACCCCGAGCCATACCTGATGTTCGAGAACTGCGATCTGGTCAAACTGGCTCAGCGGAACAGGGGCCAATGCGACTTCCAGGCCACCGGGGTGAAGGATTGGTCCTACAAACCAGGAATGATCGACTGCGTGTACAGTGGGAAAATCGTCTGCCCGGAGGGCGTGTTCCCCATTGCCGTTCCGCTCAAGGGTTTCGAGGGCGTGACTGAAAGCGGCGGAGGGGGCGGAGGCGGACGACAGTGGATGGTGATGCCACCGCAAGGGACCGGGTTCATCGAACACGACAAGGTCACTCGCACGCCTTACGGCTGGTTGGTGTTCATACTGGAGTTCGATGGCTCGAGCTTCGGAAAGGAGTTCGTCTCCCATCTGGTGGGAGGACCGGCTTACCACGCCTACTTATATCGCGGATTCATCGTGCCCGGTGGAGACAAACAACTCTGGGGCGTGATTGCCGCAACCGCTCCAGTCCGACTCGCGGTCGGAGGGGGGCTGGGCATGGCTGCCCCTTACAACGGCTCAAACTACACGCAATACACCCAGACGCAATTCTTCCGACTCCCCGGAGGAGGTACTCCGACCACGGAGCAGAAACAGAAATTCCTCGCCTCCTGGAATCTGCTCGGGGTGATGCCCGCGGGCACGCGACTGAAGGATCAAGCCGGAAACGTCGCGGACAAGGAAAATATCATCACCATCACCGACACGGCCATCGAGGTGCGCGTTCCAATCGAGATTCCGCTTCTGAGTCCCGGCAAGGTGGAATCGGCCCGCGGGCGGCTCGTGGTGGAATGCAAGGATCAAGCGCTTCTGAATGAACTCAAGCAACTCAAGGCCGCGGCCGACCCGTCCCAAAGCACACTCGATCCACCCGAACAGGTGGCGCGCACTCAACCCATCCCGTGGCGAGTGGTGAGAATCGAATCGGACCTCGTGCCAGTTAGCATCGGTCCCGCGACTCAACGTGGAGGCGCGGAGGGTGGATAACTCTTCTCGCTCAGGGGCGCGTAGAATATGGGAGTAATCTTCTGGAGGGACTCCCGATGCCCCGCACGGCCGAAGGCTTCTGCTCAATCGACACGGCCCTCGACGAACTGCGCGCTGGCCGCATGATCGTGCTGGTGGATGACGAGTATCGCGAAAACGAGGGCGATCTCGTCATGACCGCGGAGCACGTCACGCCCGCCTCGGTCAACTTCATGATCCGACACGCTTGCGGAAGGCTCTGCGTGTCGTTTTCCCGCCCGAATGCAGATCGACTCGGCCTCGAACTGCTCCCCGGAGTCAATCTCGACCCCACAGCGACACCCTTCACGCATAACTTCGATGCGCGCTTTGGCGTCTCGACGGGCATTTCCGCTTTCGACCGCTGCCGCACGATTCAAGTCTGCGCTGACCCGACAACCGGCCCGCAAGATCTCGTCCGCGACAAGGGCCACATGGACGGCCTCATCGCTCGGCCCGGCGGAGTGCTCGTGCGCGCTGGTCACACGGAGGGAAGCGTCGATTTGTGCCGACTGGCAGGCTTGCGCGAAGTCGCGGTGATCTGCGAAGTGCTTAACGAAGACGGCTCTATGGCGCGATTGCCGGACCTGCGCGGATTCTGCACGAGACACGAACTGAAGATGTGTACCATCGCGGATTTGATCGAATACCGGCGTCGCCGCGAGAAGCTCGTGAAGCGCGAAATCGCTCTGAAGCTGCCCACGGAGTTCGGTGTGTTCGACCTGTTCGCATATTCCTCAATGGTCGACCAGGAACCGCATCTCGCGTTGACGCTCGGCGGGATTGGCGTTGAGAGCGCTCCGGGCGTGATTCCTGCTCAGGAGCAACCGATTCTGGTTCGGATGCACAGCGAGTGTTTAACGGGTGACGTGTTGCACTCCGCGAAGTGCGATTGCGGTCCTCAGTTACAGTACGCGATGAAGCAGGTAGCGGAAGCCGGTCGCGGAGTGATCGTTTACATGCGACAGGAAGGCCGCGGAATTGGTCTCTTGAACAAGCTGAAAGCCTACAAGCTGCAAGAAGATGAAGGGCTGGACACGGTGGAAGCGAACAAGCGGCTGGGTTTCGCACCGGACCTGCGTCACTTCGGCATCGGCGCTCAGATTCTGCACGATCTGGGCGTGCGCGACATTCGCTTACTGACGAACAACCCGCGAAAGGTGATCGGCCTGGAAGGTTACGGCCTTCGCATCGTGGAACGTGTGCCGATCCAGATGCCACCGGGCACACACAACCGCGACTACCTGCAAGCGAAGCGCGACAAACTCGGCCACCTCCTCGACGAATTCGACACCGGCGGGGGGGATTGAAGTCGCGGGAGGCGGAGATGAAGCATGTGGATCACATCGAGCGCTATCCCGGCACGCTGCTGGAGTTGGCCGAAGAACTCGGCAACCTTCGTTACGACGCGCTCGCGGCGTTTCTCGTAGCACTGGCGGCAAAGCTCGGTACTGACGCTGTACAGGACACTGAACGCGGTCGAACCCACCTCGCGACCGAACTCCGGGCGGCTTCGGGCGCACTGTCGGCCGCGGCCAGCGCGATTGACAAAGCGTGGACCATCTGCGAACCACACATGTAATCGGTTAACACCAAGTCAACCATCAGCCGAGCGCGAAGGTGGGCGTGAGGCCACAGATCGTTGAAACCGATCGTGAGTATAGGAAGATCGCAGTGCGGACTTCGCAGTGTGGAACGCGTGCCATCCAGATGCCGACAACTCCCGTAGACTTTTCGTCCCCCGCGTCAGGATCACGAAACTGACTCCGCAATTCCAGCGAAACGTTAGACAGACATTTCGATCCCTGAATAGACCTGCAAATCGCGGTCGAATTTCGGGCATCTCGAAACACTTCCGTCAGGTTTCCGAAGAGAGGACCGCCCGTGGAAACCCTCGATCTGCTGAAGACGATCTTTGGAGCCATCGGAGGAGCCTTCACCGTGATAGGCGGACTCTATGGCTTTATCCGCTGGCTTCGACGCAAGCCGGAGGAAGACAATTCGGAAGAGAACACCCAACCGGGGCAACGGGGCCGACGAGGACGGCCAACCCACGCAACACACGCCTCGATGTGGCCGTGGATCCTCGTCGGCGTCGTGGTTCTGATGTGGTGCTCATTCGGCGGACTCGTCCTGCTCGGCATGCTCATGAGTACGGCCGATCACGATCCGTATCCCCCGCCACCGCCGCCACTTGACCTGAGCGGTGTTTGGGTGGAGGAAGCAGACGGCAGCCTCGTATCGGTGACCCAGCAGGGGAACAGCGTGACGATGCGATTTCACATCCTTGAGCAAATGGGCTTTCACACGACTCAAGCCACGCTGACCGGAACGGTTCAGCCATCGACCGATTCGAGATACC
>JAKEEV010000533.1 GCA_022616395.1 Planctomycetia bacterium
GTTCGTCAGTGGCTTGTCGATACGGCAACCGCGCAACGAAACGAACACATCAAGGCAAACTTGCCCTATGCGGACCTGATGTTCGCTTTGGGCTTCGCGACGTTGGGCGACTCTGTTTCGGCGAGGGAGTTGTTGGAAAGTGCCCGCAGGGTGATGGAAGGAGCGATCCCTGAAGGAGGCACTCCGTGGGCGGACCAAGCCGTAACAGCGGCAGTTGTCCGTAACTTCCTGTTCAAGGCGTTCAAGTACCGGATCGAACAGGCGTTGGCTGGGAAACTGCACGTCGGCTTATTGTCTGCTGAGGTACTGGCTGATCGGAAGGAACTTGCGAAACGAGCTGGCGTCGGCCCAGTGAACAACCCATACAAACTCGCCGAGTACGCTGTGGATCGATTGCGTGAGCAGTTGAGCATCATTGAGCCCCAGGAAAAGCCAGATCCCTACGCCGTCATGCCAACACGCAATGTGCTGAGGAACATGCTTGCTGAGTTGCACACGATCCCCGATCCTGCCGAATTCGCAGAGCGCGTTCGGCAACTGTACCAAAAAGGACTACCGGGGAAGAACCTTGCAGAGGTGCAGTTCCTCGTTCTCTTTGAAGCACTTCCGCTCGCAACGCGAGTCGGAGAGGCATTCGCGGTCGAGCAGTTGGAGCTTGTTCCCGCGACAATTGCAGCGGGGACAGGACAACTGAACGAGTCGCCGGACATGCCACAAAGAAAGGGGAAACTGCTTGCCAGCGCGTTCTTCCTCGCAAGTCATTTCAACCGCGAAGCCCAAGCTCGGAAACTCCTCGATACATTCCTCGCGGTTGTTTGGAACCCGGCTTCTGAGACGCGAGTCCCGTTCACCAATGCGGTGATGGGGGTCGCTCTTGCGTGCTTGAAGAAGCTCGGTCTGCGGGATCAGGTCAACCGACTGTTGAACAGCTTGCACGGCGAGATGCTTCGCGGCACGACATTGGAGGACCTGAAACAGAAACACGTGGCGAACCCGGAGCAGTGGAGCGCGGTACTCCAAACGCTCCTGAACCTCGCAGGTGGCTGGCTCATGCTCGGGCAGCACGAGCGAGCCGAACCGATTTTGGCTGAAGTTCGGAACGAGTTGCTTGGGGCGAAGAACGTGCGGACACCGCCGAAAGAGTACACCGAACTGGCGAGAACATACGTCGCCGCTCTTGGTGCAGGCCCGACCGCCGGGTTAGATCAGATTGCTGAACTGTTCCGCGAGATGCCTCTAAACTACATCACGAACATATGGAATACGGCGCAGTACTACTCGCGGTTCCACCTGTGCCTTGTCGAAGACACGGTCGCTGCCGTGTGTCGGATGCTCGCGCAGCCACAACCGCACATCGTTGGGTGAGATGATTATCCGCGCCGAGTGAGGGCTTGCAGCACGAATTGTGACCACGTTTCGAACTGGTCCGCGTGCTGAACTAGTTCCGCAAGTGGCGCGAAGCCGCTGTCGGCAAGCGCGTCTTCACGCGAACGCGCGGCGGCCGATTCCAACTCAAACAGATGCACCACGCCGAGGTGAACGCTACCCACCGGCGTGCGGTCGTCGTTGATAAAGCCGATACACTTCTGCGTGAACGCACTTCCAAGATCCA
>JAKEEV010000534.1 GCA_022616395.1 Planctomycetia bacterium
GAGAAGCACTTGCGCAAGGACGCGCACGCGATTGGCGAGCAAAGTGAGTTCTGGCGATCTAATCTCCCGCGGCTGATCGCACGAATGGCCGGCACCGAGCCGCTCTCAGGCTTTCATTACACAGACACCGACCAATTTCGAAACTGACAAGGAGAAGATGATGGCTAAAGCGAAAAAACAGACAATGACACTGGTTGCGAGCAAAGAGAAGAACCCGGCAGTTGAAGTAAAGGCGGGCCAGGAACTACGGGTCGTTTCTGTGAAGATGGGGGGCCCCGATCTCGGCAAACTCAAGCGCGTGGGTGCCACGTTGTGCGGCGGAACCAGCACCTGCCTGGCGATCGTCGATATCGGTTCCGAGGTGATCAATCCGTAGCGGTAGCTGCTGGACGTTGCGGAACTCTTCGATCGGAACCGAGATGACATTGGAAGGTGGCCCGGAGAGATAGCGCGACTTCTCGAACGCAGTGTAGAAGAACGCACGATTGCGGCCATCGTAGATCTTCGGGACCACGATGGGACCCCGAGCGAGAAGCCGTAGAGGTGCTGGCGATTCACCTCGCGCGTGCCGGGGCCATAGGTGAAGCGGCGCGCGTTGAATACCTCGTTGCGGTTGAAGTAGTAAGCCGAACCGTGATACTCGTTGGTCCCCGACTTACTCGTAAAGTTGATGATGCCGTTGGAAGTTCGGCCGTACTCGGCGAAGTAGCTCCCGGTCTGCACCTTGAAACTCCTCTACGGCCTCTGCACTAACAGCGGCGAAGCCGGGGTCATTGTAGCGTTCGCTGTTCGCCTCAGCGCCGTCAAGCAGTTGACTCGCTCCCGAGAGCAGACCTCCGCCAATGCGCGGGTTGCCAACGTTGCCCTGAACCCGGTACAAGATTGACGAACGCCAGATTGTCCAGGAGACCGCCGCAAAGGAACAGCGGCAGGGAAAGAATCGCGCGGTTGGAGATCACTTTTCCCAAGTCGGTCCGGTCCGTCTGCAGACGGAATTGGCGGGAATGACCGTGCGGCAGTCGGTTACTGAGCGGCAACCTTCATCGGTGCCTGTGCAGGAGTGGCCGTCCTCTTCGCCGCTGTTTTCTTGACCGCCGCCTTCTTGACCGACGAGCTCTTTTTCGCTGTCTTTGCCGGTGGAGCCTTCACA
>JAKEEV010000535.1 GCA_022616395.1 Planctomycetia bacterium
CGGAGTGACAACGCCGGGTTTGAAATGCTTCCAGAGCGCATCCGAGATAATACTGTAGGGCGAACCGGTATCAACGATGCATTCGGTGATCGCATACCCTCCTGCGTCGATAGACGGAGTGAGCGCCTGCATAAAGTTCGCGTAAGCAATTAGCCGGAGGGTCACCAGCGATCCGAGGCTACCGTCGGGATGTCGGAACCAGACAATTGGCACGCCTTGCGGCTGGCGGAGGTAAAGTTTGAGCGACGTTGCCACGAGACCACCGGTTACAAAATCATCGGCTGGATGCGGGAGACAACGATGCGAGCGTTCTGAAGCTCTGGTTCAGCAGCGAAGATTTTTTCACTGAGTTCATCGATATTCGGACCGACGCCCAAGATCCGCCCATCTGTCGCCAGGATATAGTCGCCGACGTTACCTTCGATTTCTTGGGTCGAGATCCATTGGAGTAACTTGATGCGAGCCTGTACATCGTCCGGTGATCCGAAGCCGGGGTAGTCCGGCCAACCCTCGGACGCGGGGAGTTCGGGATTGTTGGTTGTCGGTGGGTTCTCAGTCATCGCTTCTTCCTCTGATCGCGGCACTGCATTATCTCACTACCCGGTCAGGGAATCCAGTTGGTCTCAGGGCCGACCGCCGCGCAGAACTCCGCCAGGAGCTTCGCGGCGTTGTTCAGGTCGCCGAGGTGAACCACTTCCACCGGGCTGTGCATGTAGCGGTTTGGAATACCGATGAGTCCCGTCGCGACACCTTCGCGCGCAATCTGGATGGCGTTGGCGTCGGTGCCGGTGGCTCGTGGAACTCCTCGAATCTGAACCGGAATCTCGTGAGCCTTCGCGGTCGATTCCAGTAGCTCGAACACACGCGGGCTGATGTTTGGTCCGCGGAAGATCACCGGACCGGACCCGCACTTCGTTTCTCCAAGCTGTTTCTTGTCGTTGCCCGGCGTATCGGTCGCGTGGCACACATCGACCGCGATACCAACAGTCGGGTTAATGCTGTACGCGGCCGTTGTCGCTCCGCGCAGGCCGATCTCTTCAGCCACGGTGGACACCCCATACACCGCGGTACGCAACTCGCGGCCATGAAGCAACCGCACGGCTTCCATGCACACCCAGAGTCCGACCTTGTCGTCCATCGCGGGGCTTGAAGCCAGATCATTGCGCAGTGGGCGATAACCGAGCGCGAACGTGACCGGATCACCACAGCGAACAAGCCCCTCGGCTTCTTCCTTGTTCTTCGCGCCGATATCGACCCACACATCGGTGAAGTCCGGCACCTTGTTCCGCTCATCGGGCTTCAAGAGATGAATCGCCCGACGCGCCACGACACCGTGGATGGGTCCGTCCTTCGCCCAGACCGTGAGACGCTGACCGAGAAGAATCTGCATATCCCAGCCGCCGATGGGCTGGATGTAGAGGAAGCCTTCCGAGTCGATGAACTGCACCATGAGTCCAATCTGATCGCAGTGACCCGCGAGCATGATTCGCGGAGCATCACTCGGCCTGCCTTCCGGAAATCGCATCGCGAAGACATTCCCGTGCGCATCGGTGCGCACTTCATCCGCGAAGGGCCTCATCCACTCGCGAACAACGTGCTGAATCTGCTGCTCGAACCCCGACGGACTGGGCGTCTCAAGCAGCGCCTTCAAGAACTCGTGCGACGAATGCTCCATACGTAAAGCTCCAGATAAGCCGCACGATGAACGCAGAGAAGACACGATCAGAACAAAGCAGATTTGAATTCTGTCTTGTGTCTTAATCGTGTCTTCTCCGCGTTCATCGTGCGGCTGAATTCTCAATGTCGAAAGTGCCGAACGCCCGTGAAGAGCATCGCGAGGCCGTGCTGGTCGCACGCGGCGATGCTGTCGGCGTCCTTGACCGAGCCGCCGGGCTGAATGATCGCCGTCACGCCGGCCGCGGCCGCCGCGTGGACGTTGTCCGGGAACGGGAAGAACGCATCCGACGCAAGCACGCTGCCTTTCGACTTCTCGCCGGCTTTCTTCACCGCGATCTCGACCGACACGACGCGACTCATCTGCCCCGCGCCGACACCGACAACGTGCGTGTCCTTCGCGAGGACAATCGCGTTGCTCTTCACGTGCTTGCAGACGAACCACGCGAAGTGTAGAGCAAGAAACTCCGCCTCTGTGGGCGTCCGCTTGGTGACGGTCTTCCATTCACTGGGCTTGTCGGCACCGTAGTCGCGAGTTTGCACGAGTAACCCGCCATCGACGCGGCGGTAATCGAGTCCTTGCGGATCGCCCGATAGCTTGCCGGTTTTCAGAAGCCGCACGTTCTCCTTCCACTTCGTCAGCCCTTCGAGCGCGTACGGTTCGTAGTCCGGGGCGATGATGCATTCGATGAACCGCTTGGCCTTCGGGTCCATGATGGCGCTGGCGGTATCGACATCGACGGGTCGGTTGAACGCGATGATTCCTCCGAACGCGGAGAGCGGGTCTCCGTCCCACGCGAGCTGAAATGCATCGGCGAGTTTCGCCTTCATCGCCGCTCCGCACGGGTTGTTGTGCTTGACGATAACGCACGCTGGCCCCGCGAACTCGCGCACGAGGTTCAGAGCTGAGTCGAGGTCGAGGATGTTGTTGTAACTGAGTTCTTTGCCGTGAAGCTGTTGAGCGTTCGCGATGCACGCGCGGTCGTAGTTCTTCTTAAGGCCTGACTCAAAGTAGAACACGGCTTCTTGATGTGGGTTCTCCCCGTATCTCAATGCCTGGGCAACGTTGAATGACAAGATCAAATGCAGAGGCCAGTCTACCTCGCCGCCTTCGACCAGTTTCGGTGATCCCACCTGACCGAAATACTGAGCGATTACCACGTCATAATCAGCGATGCGGGCAAATGCCGTTGCTGCTAGCTTGGCCCGAAACTCGCGTGATGTTGACCCTTTGTTCGCCTCAAGTTCCTTCAGGATCTGCGAGTATTGAACCGCGTTCGTCGCGACTGCCACACTCTCGAAGTTCTTCGCTGCGGCTCGGACCATGCATGGGCCGCCGATGTCGATGTTCTCGATGGCTTCCGCTTTCGTCACGCCCGGTTTCGCCACGGTCTCTTCAAACGGATAGAGGTTGCATACCACAAGGTCGATTTCCGGTAAGCCGTGTTCCGCGAGCGTCTTCATGTGCTTCGGCTTGTCGCGCTTCGCAAGTAAACCAGCGTAGATCGCGGGGTGAAGTGTCTTCACTCGGCCGTCGAGGATTTCGGGGAACTTCGTTAACTCCGCGATGTCCTTGACCGGCAACCCAGCGTCCGCGAGCGTCTTTCCCGTGCCACCCGTGGCGATCAGTTCCACGCCGTACTTGGACACAAGCTCTTTGGCAAAGTCCACCAGTCCGGTTTTGTCGGACACACTCAACAGCGCGCGGCGGATGGGACGCAGCATGACTCGGCCTCAAAAGACAAGGAAGAGGAATGGCCACAAAAAAGCACAAGAAGCACAAAAGAAAACAGAAGACAAAGAGTGAGTTCAAGACCACTCTGGTCTTGTCTTCGTTTTGTGCTCTTTGTGCCTTTTTGTGGCCATTCTCTTCTTGTCTTATTCCTTCCGAGTGATCTGAACCACTTTCCCGGCGTGTCTCATGCTCACGCCGTCGGGGAAGTCGCACGCAACGGCGTTACCAACGGCAACTTCAACGGCTCGATCCCACGCATCAAAGCCCATGTCACTTACGGGCCACCCTTCGCGTTCCCACACCAGTCGCAGAGCCGCGCGAAGTACAGCACGCGGAGCGGCAAGGAGCGTCGCTGCGTCAAGGATGATCGCGTTGGCGGCTCGCGGGCGTTCGGCCTTCGCCAACAGTTCGCTCGCGAGCGCGACAAGAACTTCGTGAGCTTCGTTCGCGTGTTCCGCGAGATGAGCCAGAGCCGACACCACATCTGGGTTGAACGACTTCAACAGCGGAAGCAGTTCGTGGCGAATTCGGTTTCGCGTGAAGCGCGTGTCGGTGTTCGTGCTATCCGTGCGGTAAGGCTGATTGAGAGTCGCGAGGTATTCGAGCACATCCGCGCGTGTGACGGCGAGTAGAGGACGCATCAAGACAACAGAGGACAGAGGACAGAGGTCAGAAGACAGATCATCTGGTCTCTTCTGGTCTCTGTCCTCTGACCTCTGACCTCTGACCGAAGCAATTCCCCGCAGCCCTTGCAATCCAGTTCCCCGGACAAGTCGGTGCAGAACGGTTTCGGCCTGGTCGTCGGCGGTGTGTGCGGTCGCGATCCAGGACGCTTTTTCGTCGGAGGCGATTTCCGCGAAGAACTCGTAACGCACTCGGCGCGCGGTCGATTCGAGATTCCCGCCGAGTGCCGCTACATCGACGGTCGCGACACGACACGCAACTCCCAGTTCGCTTGCCAGATCTCGCACGAACCGCTCGTCCTCGTCCGATTCCGCCCCGCGAAGCTTGTGATTGAGATGCGCGATCGTGATTTGCTTGCCAGAAGCTTCCAGAGCGCGCAGAAGCGCAACGCTATCGGCTCCGCCGGAAACAGCGACAACGCCACCGCCTTCGCGGTTGGCCATAAAGCCCCGAACTTCTCGCAACAACCGCGTCACACCGATTCCTCTGTTCGAGTACAATTCAAACGTTATCTTGACGCGCGGACGGTTTCCATGAAAGTCCGCTTGCATCGCGAATCATCGGAGGCTATGCGTGCCCCCCGAACAACACGATATTGGCGACATGGAAGATGACCTGCCGGTGGCCAAGCCGGTTCGCCCCGCGCGCCGAACGAAGCTATTTGTTCGCGCGACGCTCGTCGCGGTTGCGCTGGCGCTGGCGGGCGTGTTCGCGGTCGCGTTCTGGCTCAACCCGTACGATGCGGACGGTCAGCCGCGAACGATGGCGACACACACACAACTCGGAATGCCACCGTGCAACTTCGTGGTGATGACCGGCAAGCCCTGCCCGGCGTGCGGCATGACAACGAGCTTCGCGCTCTTGGTGCGCGGAGATGTCTCGGCGTCGTTGCGGGCCAACTGGGTGGGAACGACAATCGCCCTGATCTGGGCAACCTTGATGCTCTGGGCGCTGGCAAGCGCGGTGCGAGCAAGGCCGCTGTTTATTCCGCGCGGTCGAGGTGAGCTAATCACAACCGTCATCGTCGGCACCGTACTCGTGCTCATGCTGACGCGATGGGGAATCGTCTTAATTAGTGGCTAGTGCTTGTGCTCGCGGAGCGAGCAAGTGTGAGTGTGAGTGAAAACCAAGTCGCGGGTCGGCTTTGGTTTTTTGTCTTTCACTGACACTCACACTCGCACTCACACTTTTAGGGGGCACGGATGAACCGGACCAAGACACGGAAGTGGGCCGTTCGGGTGGCGGTGTGGGGAACACTGGTGGCGCTCTTCGCCATCGGGTGTAACCCGCTGAATGTGGCCGCGTACTTCCTTGCGCGCGAAGAGAAAGTGCCGGCCCGATACCCGCTGGAGTTCGACAAGGAAGGGCCGAAGAAGGACAAGGAAGAGGTAGCGGTCGCGTTCCTGACGCAAAAGGCACCGGGAGCCGGTCGCGAGTTCGCCACCGCCGACCGCGACCTTGCCGAGAAGCTCGCCAAGCGGCTGCCGGAGATGGCCAAGGAGAGCAAGAAGAAGATCCGCGTGATTAGCCCCACGCAGATGGACAAGTTCAAGATCGCCAACCCGCGCTGGAAGGAACTGGGCACCGCCGAAATCGGTCAGAAATTGGGTGCGGACTTCGTGCTGGAAGTCTGGATGGACAAGATGCGGCTCTACCAGCCGGGGAGCCAGAACAACATCTACGAGGGCCGAGCTGAAGTGACGGTGCGAATCTACGATGTCGATGGCCCTGAGGGCGGCCTGAAAGACCGCTACATGCACCCCTTCGCCTACCCGCCCGGCATCGTCCGCGATGCGTCGGTCATGCCCGAAAGTCAGTTCAAGATGTACTTCCTCGACAACCTCGCCACCGAAATTTGCCGCTACCACATCGACACGAAAGCCAGCACCGGAATCGCCGAAGGACGGTAGGCCGAGAAGAGGAGACAGGAAACAGGAGACAGGAGACAAAAACCAAAACCGGGCACGGGCA
>JAKEEV010000536.1 GCA_022616395.1 Planctomycetia bacterium
TCAGATGCGAGCGGCGTGAAGCGAAGAGTGTTCGCGGCTTCGCGATTCTCGTCTGGCGGAGAGGAAGCGTTCACCGAGCACGGTGTCGAAGCGATTCGCTGCGATCTGTTGAACGAATCCGAAGTGGGGAAGTTGCCCGATGCTTCCAAGGTGGTCTACATGCCGGGTCGCAAGTTCGGTTCGCTTGGGGATGAAACCACGACCTGGGCGATTAACTGCTATCTCCCCGCGCTCGTTTGCAAGAAGTACGCGAAGAGCCGCATCGTCGCGTTCTCGACGGGCAACGTGTATCCGTTCACGCGCCCTGAAACAGGCGGACCAACCGAAACCGATGCTCTCAACCCCGTGGGCGAGTATGGCATGTCCGCGCTGGGCCGCGAGCGCATGTTCACTTACTTCTCACGCACTCTCGGCATCCCGGTCGCGATCATCCGGCTGAATTACGCGTGCGATCTTCGCTATGGTGTCTTGGTGGACATTGCGCGGAAAGTGAAGGGCGGCGAGTCGGTCGATCTGGCGATGGGTTACTTCAACACGATCTGGCAAGGTGATGCGAACGCGATGACTCTGCGTGCATTCGACCACTGCACGACCCCTCCGCGCGCGTTCAACGTGACCGGCCCGGAAGTGTTGAGTGTGAGGAAAGTATGCGAGCGCTTCGGTGAGTTGTTTGGCGTGCGTCCACACTTCACTGGAACGGAAGCCGACACCGCGCTTTTGAGCAACGCGACCGCCTCACTCGCAACGCTCGGCCCAGCGCGTGTTTCCACTTCCCAACTCATCGACTGGGTCGCGGAGTGGCTTGCTCGCGGAGGCCGATTGCTCGGTAAGCCAACACACTTCGAAGCGAGAGACGGGAAGTTCTGAGCGCTTGTGTTGGAGTCAGAGCTTTAGCCGGTCTTCGATTACTAACCGCCTGAAGGCGGGACTCCAACACAAGCCCGCGCTACATCCGCAACCGCGAGTCGACAGACGCGATCAGGGGAGCGCTACGGGTGTGTGCTTCTGACACGCTCGCCCGCAGAAGTTGTGACCGCGAAATGGGAAAAAGCGAAATTGCGAACTGAGGTGCAGAACCTCGCAGTGGGGGCGATGTGCCTTGCTCACCGCGAGGTTGTGGGAGGTTAGGGCTTCTCTTTGAACAGCCGCTGGGTGAAGTGGTACAGGTCGGTCCTCCACACCGCGAAGTCGTGGCCGCCAGTATCAATGTGCCACACGTGAGGCACCTTCTTCTCCTCCAGCGTGTCGTGGAAGTTCTTACTGATCTTCATCAGCCTGTCCTTGTCTCCGCAGGACACCCACAAGAGCCGCAGCTTCTTCGCGGCGTCAGTCGGATCCTTGATGAGTTCGCCAGCGGGCTTCGTATTTGGAGCTGACGAGAACCCACCGACCCACGCGAACGTGTCAAGATTCTTCAGCCCGAAGTTGAGCGATTGTCCTCCGCCCATCGACAGCCCGGCCAGCGCACGGCTCTCGCGGTCGGCCTTCACCGAATAGTTCTTCTCGATGTACGGAATCAAGTCCTTGAGCAGGTCATTCTCGAACGCCTCGAACGCCGGCCCTTGCTTGGGGAACGGGTCTTTCGCGGTTAGATCTTTCGACGCCCGGCCGTTGGGCATGACGACGATCATTGACACAGCCTTCTTGTCGGCGAACAGGTTGTCGAGGATCACGTCGGGCGCGCCACCCCGCCGCCACTCGTTCTCGTCGCCGCCGATGCCGTGAAGCAAGTACAGCACCGGGTACTTCTTGTCCTTCGAGTAGCCCGGCGGCGTATAGACCACCGCCTTGCGCTTGATGCCGACGGTCTTCGAGTCGTACTCGACCGTCTCGACCTTTCCACGCTCGATGTCCTCGCGTTTCTTGTCGAAGCCCTTCGGCGGGGCCGCGATCTTCTCCGGCA
>JAKEEV010000537.1 GCA_022616395.1 Planctomycetia bacterium
ATCTCGACGGCGAACGCAACCCGGCTTCGTTCGAGAAGGGTGAAGTGATAGCGGTCAAATGCCCGGAACGTCTGGCAGTTCCCGTTTCGGTCTTCCCGCTTCGGGGAAATCGCAATCTTGTTGTTGAGGCTTGGGGGGGGGTAGAGTGCCCTGATGAACCGCTTGTCGAAGACAGAGAGATCCTTGTTCTCAGGAACAGGCTCTGGCATCTGGTTCGCGGGTGCGATCATCAGTGACGCAGGCGCTGGGAATGCCATCACGGATTTGTTGTCGAACGGGCGGTACCACGGCAGTTCGGTCGCGGAATATCGACGAAGGATCAGCGCGCGGACGCGTGCGCGGCTCCAGTTGAAAGGCGGACGGGTATAGTGTGCGTATGTCTTCTCTTCGTCCCACTCGATCATGCAGTTCGGGTTGTTCGTCTCGGTGATGAGTCCGAGGGCGAAGCCGAAGTTGCGGAGAATCGTCTCGCGAGCAGAATTCGGTTCGAGGAACATCGTGGGGTGTGACACCGGCACCGCCAGCGCATCGGTTCCGATGAACGATGAATTCCCTCCTCCGGGTCGCAGCGATATCCGAATCTCGGAGTCCTGATCTTCGGACTGCTTGAACAAGACTCCTCCGGGAGCCGACTTGCTCCACCCCGCTGCAATCTCCATTACCTGCTTCTGCACTCCGCGGTCGCCATTCAGGAACCGCACCCGGAGCGTCTCTCCTTGACGCCACAACTTCCACCCCATCGGCTTGGGTGGCTCTTGCGAGATGAGGAAGGATGTGCGGGTCGCTTCGTCCGCGATCACTCTGGATGTCTTCACTTCCTCCTTCAATCCATCAACTTGGCTCTCCGCCTCCTTTCGCTTCTTGGTTTCCTCCGCCGCTATCCGTTGCGCCGCGTCCCGAGCCTCGTATGCTTTCACTTTCTCATCGAGGGCCTTGTTGAGTGTTGCGAGGTCATCAGTCCGCAATTTCTCCTCGCGAAGTGCTTTGCGACCCTGATCGGCGAAGAGTCCCAGCGCGGCAATGAGGGCCAGACAAAGGATCAACCCAACCCGCAGCGCCCGCCTCCACTGATGCTCTCGTAACCGGTTGGCTTCGGACTCGCGCAACTTGGCCGCGGCTTCCTGCTCGCGTGCCTCGGTCGTGCGGAGTTTGGCTTCAGTCGCCTGCTGCCGGGCTTCGATCTCTTTGCGGGTCAGTTCCTGCTCACGCCGGCGAGCCGCTTCGACAAGTTGCTTCAGACGCTCCGCTTCGTCGTGGCTGGCGTCCGCGAAATCCTTTTCAAGCGGTCCCAGGTCGCGGTAGCGGAGCGCTTCGTCGAGTAACTCCCCGGTCACCAGAGCCTCGCGCTTCCGCCCGGTCTGGTGCCAGAACTCGGCCGCTTCCCGGAGCCGGAGACGGTCCTTGAGCCACTCACGCAGTTGCTTCCAGGTGCGGATGAGCGACTCGTAGCGCAAACTGATCTGATCTTCCGCTGACGTGGAACCAGTCTCGACGCGCAGAACTCCCGCACTTACCAGAGCCGCGACCGCCCGGCCGATGGAGGCGGGATCGCCGGCAGCTTCCAGTGTTGCGCGCGGAACCGCGACCGGACGAAACTCCCTGCCAGTCGGCTCCAACTGAACGAGCCTCAGAAGCACGCGCCGGGCCGCTTCACGATCCGAGTCGGTCATCCCCGCGAGCGCCGAGCTTCCCGCTTCCGCGATCCGCTTGGCGGACTCCTCGCTGAATCCGAGGAGCAGCGACTTGGGCAATTCCGGCGTCGCCGTGGAGGTATCTTCTCGTCGCTGCGTGTAGAGCGTGGCCTTCCAGTAATCGAGCAACCCTTGAGCGAGCCTCCGGTCGGTCGGGTCGTCGAGCATCGCGCCGGTTGCTGCCCCGCGGTTCAGGAAGTCCAGCACTTGACCGCGCAATTCGGAATCAATTTCGCCTGTCGGGGATGCCTGGAGCAGCGAAGCATGTTTGGCGCGCATCGCGTCGAGCGAGCTAAACGCAACTCCGTTGCCGGAGACTCCGTCGATAGCTGAATCCGTCGGCATTCGCGTGACCTCTCGGTTTGCTTGCTACACGAGCGTGTTGAGCGCGGGGGCGACCTGAGCCAGCTCGGCACTGCGGTTGAGCAATTCGGTGTCCACATCCATGAAGTGGTCGCGGGCAACGACGCGGAACGTGTCGAAGGCCCGCTCAAAGCGGCCAGGATCGCCCGCTTTCCCGGCTTGCTCCATCTCTTGAATCTGCTCCTGGAGCATGACCACCCACAGTTCCTCCGGGCAGAGGGTAAACAACGCCTTGAGCCGCGTGTGTGTCAGTTCCCATCCGGGAAAACGATTCGCGAGGGTGCAACCGGGCAGAACTTCCGCGACCCGAAACGATTTGTCGAGCACCTGCCACTCGTAATGCTCTTGCATCAGTCCATCGAGTCGGGGGCGGAGAACCTTGAGTCCCTCCAGAGCGGACTTGATCTCTCCCTCGGCGGGTGTGCCGATCAGTTGGTCGCGAATCTCCTCAAGCGCTGAGACCAACCCGCCCAGTTTTAGCCCAGCCGCGACTTCCGTGAGCCTGGCGTTGATGCGTGGAGCCTCGCTCAGAACGCTCTCAAGCAGTACCAGAGCCGCGTCCAGCGAAGCGGGCTTGTCGCTTTGCCCCTGGGCAACCAGAGTCGCGACCTGTTCGAGACTCGCGGCCCAGCCCAGTTCGAGCGTCCTGGTGGGCAACTCGTTCGCGATGGTTTTCGCCTTCAAGGCATTGTTCTTGAGTTGGAAGGCATACAGCTTCACTGGCGCATTGAGCGAGCCGTTCCGGGCCTCTGTCGCGGCGCCCGCGAGTTGCTGCGGGAACATCACCTGAAGCGTGTGGAGCAGGTCGTGGAGTTGCTTGTATTTGTTCAGAGCCGCGGTGCCGTCTCGGGCACTCCGTAGATCGGTTTGGAACCGATTGATCACCTCACGCACCGCCGGTTCGGTCTTCTTTTCATTCACCGTCTCCAAAGCGGTCTTGACCTGCCCGACCAGTGTTTCCGGCGTCGGGGGGTTGAATGCCCAGGGCGCATGCGTGTTGCAAAACGTCGCGACTTTATCGTTCTTCCCGCGAACACTCGCGACGACTTGCACAAGTAGCCGAATCCAACCCTCTTCCTCCGCCAGGACGATGAGCTTGCGCACCACGGTTGGGAAATCCCCGCGTGGAACGATCTTGAACAGCACCTTGTTGAGCCGGAACAGAACGGTCTGTTCCAGGGAGTTTTCGTTGAACGCATCGCCCATCGCGTCGCACAGTTGCTCGATCTGCGACCCGTTGAACAGCATGGCGAAACCTCCGAGCCGTCAATCGCACTCGCCGCCGAGGGAGTTGGCGTGATTCTGTCGAACTAACCGCGAACGGATTGTGAGCAGCGGCACGGCCTGATTGAACCGAGCCTCCGGGTACATCGGATCCCCATAATGGTGTAACGCGATCGGGTTCAAGAACCGGTCAAAGCACGGCGAACCACTCGAGCCGCCCGCGGTGTTCGTCCGGTGTTTCAACCGCGTTTGTG
Source organism: Planctomycetia bacterium (assembly GCA_022616395.1). Lineage (GTDB taxonomy): Bacteria > Planctomycetota > Planctomycetia > Gemmatales > Gemmataceae > Gemmata. The sequence goes on from JAKEEV010000537.1 coordinate 3,533, forward strand.
CCGCGTTGATCTCGAGAATTGATTGCCATGAAATCGCCAGTCTCAGCGGCTCGCCTGCCGGGTGCTGGACGATCAACACCGGTGCATCCAGCACAAACGGGTTCCCCTCGACTGGCGGACCTTCCCGCAGATGAACCCATCCTCGTTTGGGACCTGGAGCCACCGCGCCGGGGGGATTGATCGGCTGATCTCCCGGACTGCTCGACACGCGCACCAGAGCATAGTCGAGATACTCCTCGGTCGGATCGGTTGGCTCCGGATTCCCAGCGGTCTCACCATCGGTGCAGGGCGTGAAGTCGAGAATCTCGCTGACATCAAAGAGAGTACCAGAGAGGATTGTGCCGTTGCGAAGTTGCTTGTAGTCGAAACGCACCTTCGTTTGGGGGAGAAGTTGCGGATTGGCGATCACCGTCTTGAGGACGTGATGATTGGTGAGCACCGCGTCGGGTCCGACAAGAAAACCGGTACCCTTCGGGGCGTTGTTGATCTCGATTCGACAAACGCGACCCTCGACCCGGGCCAGCCGAGCGACCCAGTCTGCCATGTTGAGGAAGGTATTGGTCGGGTCGATGATTTTCTGAAGGCCGGGCAGTTCTTGCTCGGTCGGAAAGCCCTGCATCGCGAGGTTCAGTTCGCGGTACGCTCTGCGCGTCTCGGGATTCCCAACCAACTGAGTGCTCTTGAACTGAGCCACCAGAGTCGCTGCGTATCGCGTGGCGAGTTCTTGCACATCGGGGCGGTGCGGTCGTTCTTCCGCGGCCTTGGCAATGAGCAGGGCAACCCACCCCTCCATAGTGGCTTTCTTCAGGACGTTGAGCACGACGGTGTTGAACGCGTCGTCCTTCACGATCTTCGCGCGGTTGATGTTGAACTTGAACAGGAGCAACTCGTCGAAGGACTGGTCATCGAACGTGTCGGCCAGGACATCACGAACTTGTTGCAGATCGAAACCGGTCATGATGAAATCCGGTGGGCAGGGTGAACCAAAGCGAAAGGGCTTCAGAATACCCGCGACCGGCAGTAGGTCGCGGGTGACATTCGGGAAATCGTTGCGCCCGATGGTTGTACCGCTGATAGTGCCAAGAGACACAATCGCACGCAATTATTTTCCGCGCTTTTCGCGGAGAGTCCCAGAGAGCGAATTTCCGCCGTGTGGATACCAAATGTGGGTCAACGCGACGAGCCGAGAGGAACATCCTCTCGGCCCGTGCTGTCCCCCGATTGCTCTTTCGTTTAGACCAGGATTCCGAACACATCGTCGTCGCTCGTGGAAGCGTCGTTGGCGAGGATGGCCGTGAAGTCAGCGCTTGCGACTCCGCCCGGCGCGAGGTAGAGTCCACCGCCCACACCAAGACCCGTGCCGCCGGCACCCGATCCACCATCAGCGCGGTTGAACACGACCAGACTGCGGTTGAGCGTGAGGATCGGCGCGCCGGCTGGGCCGGGCGCGCTGTTAAAGATGCCGCCACCCAGACCGTTGCCGCCGGTGCCGCTGTCGCCTGCACCGCCGATGGCTCTGTTCAGTGCGATCAACGAGTTGCTCACCGTGAGGACACCGGCGTTCTCGTTCGTGATGGCTCCTCCCTGGCCGGTTCCACCAGTGGGGCCGGAACCGCCGATGGCCTTGTTGCCCAGAAGCGTGCTGTGGGTGATCGTGGCGGTGGCGGAGGCGCCAGGAGTGGCTACGACGGGGACGAAGTTCGCGATCGCGCCTCCCTTGCCGATTTGCGGAGTGGTGCCGGGAGCGGCTGCCCCGCCGACGGCCTGGTTGTTTGTCAGCGTGCAATGACTGACGGAAAGCATCCCGTCTCCAAAGAGAGAACCGTTCGCGATGGCCCCTCCCGCTCCGAACCCGCCGGGGAACCCGCCGCCAGAGCCGCCGATCGCTCGGTTCCCGTCGAACAGACTGTGACTGATGGCCATGCTCCCGTCGCCAGAGAGGATAGCACCGCCGAGGGCGCTGCGAGTGAAGGGGAAGCCGCCGGCCGCGCCGCCTTGGGCCTGGTTATCGAGGAACGTGCAATAGCTGACGGTGGCGGTGGCCGGCGCGCCTCCGACCCCGGCGGACATGATCGCCCCGCCCAGCCCGGTGCTGCCGGGGCTGGTCGGGTTGCCGTCTCCGCCGGTGGACTTGTTATCGACGAACAGCGTGTGGCTGACGTTCAAACTTCCCGTGTTGTAGATTCCGCCTCCGAAGGCATCCACGGCGGGAACAGCGCCCGGGAGACCGACAACCTCGTTGTCGGACACGACCGCACGGGAGAGTGTCAGGTTGCCGGCGTTGATGATGCCGCCGCCACGCAGAAGGTTGTACCCGCGGGTGATGGTCAGGTCGTCGATGCTCACTGTCGCGGCGCTTGCGATGTTGAAGACCCGGCTGGCGTCGTTGCCGCTGACGGCCAGCCGGCTCGCGCCCGGACCGTCGATCCGCAGGTCGTCCGTGATGAGCAACTCCCCGCTCGTCAGGGTGACCGTGCCCCGCACACTGGGCGAGAAGGCGACGATGTCAGCGCCGGGGTTGGTGTTGGCGGCTACGATTGCCGCGCGCAGCGAGCCAGCGCCGCTATCGGCGAGGTTCTGAACCGCGAAGGTGCTCGGGACGATGCGATCGTCCAGTTGTTCGATGCTTAACCGGGTCCGTGCGGGCCGGTGTTCTTTCTTCGTGCCGCTTGGCACGAGAAGGGAACGCACGGATCGCAGCCAGGATGACAGACGCATAGCAATCTCTCCTTCGGAAGCCTGGTCTGCAATACAATGGTAAGACATCGTTCCCAGCGCGCAGACCAGGCGCTGAGGCGGTGCCAGGCCGGTGAGTGTC
>JAKEEV010000538.1 GCA_022616395.1 Planctomycetia bacterium
CTGTTCATGCAAACTTCCGCTATCTCACGCACGGCTCGAAAACGTGGTTCGGTGGAGGAGGCGATCTCACTCCGTACTACCCCTTCAAGGAAGATGTGATTTACTTCCACAAGACATGGAAGAAGGCGTGTGACGCGCACCCGGCGGTCGCGAACCACGCGAAGATGAAGAAGGACTGCGACGAATACTTCTTCTTGAAACATCGCAACGAAGCGCGCGGAGTCGGAGGAATCTTCTTCGACTACATGGATGCGACGGAAGAAGCGTTCGCCTTCGTGCGAACGGCCGGCGATGCGTTCCTGGATGCTTACGTGCCCATCGTCGAGCGCCGAAAGACTCTGACGTACACTCCAGACCAGCGATTCTTCCAGGAAGTGAGACGTGGGCGATACGTCGAGTTCAATCTGGTGTACGATCGCGGAACGGTGTTCGGCTTGAAGACCGACGGCCGCACCGAGAGCATCCTGATGAGCCTCCCGCCCGTTGTGCGCTACATCTACGACTACAAACCAGCACCCGGCTCAAAGGAAGCCGAGCTAACCGAGTATTGGCTCAAGCCGCAAGACTGGGCGGGGATGGAGGGGTGAGAGGAACTCCGTGCGAGTTCAACTCGCACGGTAAATCAGGGCATCTTCGATGTAGTGACCGTTCACAGCGTTCTTTGTAAATCGCATTCGGCTCACACCGGGGCCAGGACCAGTTCGCACCACAACTCGCAGCGATTGAACGAGATCATCGTCCGCATCCAGCAAGCGAACTACCGAGAGCGGAACGGCACTCGCCTTATCTTGGAGCTGCACGAGAGCCTGTTGAATCTTCTGGTAGACCGCACGCGGCCCACTGGTCGTTACTTCGGGCGAGGCAAAGAAAAGTCGCCACTCATTAATATCCGGGACAAACAACCACAGCGACGCTGTTATGGGAATCCCCATCTCGTCAAGTTTCTGTGTCAACTCGGCTCCAGCAGCGATCATCGCGTCGGTGAGGTGTTCCTTCACCACTGTGTTTTCAACCATGTCAGTACTCCGGAATTTGAATCCGTCACCGCAATGTGGAGGTCTCGCGCTTTGACTTCCGGTATCGAGTGATCGTATCGTGCGTCTTCGTTCCAACCGAGAACGGTCGTCCAGTTAACCTGAAACGCCAGCTCGGCGTTGCACTTCGATTCCAATGCTACTTTCAAGCCAGAAAGGTTGAGAAGTTGCTCAAGATCGTGGGTGTAGAACCGATTCACGGTTGCCTTCTCGGGCACCTCGTCTTGCCGGAACTGGCGCGCAATACACACCTTAAGAGCGCACTCCACAGCATAACCAAGCAAATAATACGCCGCCGCCCATCGCGTCGTTGTCAGAAGCGCCTCAGCATCAGTGACCCTTACATCGACAAGAAGTTGAAAGTCTGCTTTGTTCATTCCGATTCACCCGCGTTCGGAATCCTCGGTGGTTGGTATTCCCCTTCCAACTCAACCAGGAGAGCCTGATTCCGGTCGGGGTACCTCAGGCAGGTACGCTTCGATTCTTGCCTTTTCGGACAGCGGCAACGAA
>JAKEEV010000539.1 GCA_022616395.1 Planctomycetia bacterium
CCATGCCCGACGGTCTGCCCGCCGACAAGCAGAAAGCGATCATCCAGAAGTTGATCGGCAACGATTACATTTACGAAGAGTTCACGCGCAACGCGGTCGTGGCCCCACAGTTGGTCAAGATCTTCGACCACAAGGGGGGTGAACCGAAAGCTCCGGTGCGCGGGGTGGACGTGTGGTTCGTTGCTCATGGCGACTTCAAGTTGCTCGAAGACGATAAGTTCCTCGACCGGCTCGTCAACGCGGGCAAGGGGGACGGGAAGGGGAGAGCCTTGACGAAAGACGAACTAGCCAAGCGGAAGATCACAATCAAGGACGAGAAGCGCGAAGGGTACGGGCACATTGAGTTCGACTTCCTGGAGAAGGTGCGGCTGAGCGCGACCGGTCACGCGATGTGGAGCAGGACCAACGAATCGGTGGTCGCGGCCGCGGAGATTGATCCGCGCTTCCAGAAGGATGCGGACTTCCCGAACCGCTGGCGTCCTATTGTGAAGATGGCGGGGCAAGTGAAGGTTGGCGATCCACAACCCTGGCACGGAGCCGCGATGTATCTGAAGATCACCAAACTGGCTGCACCGGCCGGCGCAATGTTCATTGAACAGCACATCGTCTTTGTTGAGCCGGAGGGCTGGTTCGAGGGGGCGAATCTCTTGCGCTCGAAGCTCCCACCGGCGGTTCAAAATAACGTCCGCAATATGCGCAAGGAGTTTCAGAAGAAGAAGTGAGTGGGCAGTTCCGGCGGAAACTTATCCGGCGCGCGTGTTACAGGGTTGCTGTGTTTGGTTGAATCAGTCCTTAAGACCCCTCACCCGCCGTAGACTGACGCACTTTGCGTCAGCCTACGGCGGGTGAGGGGGTCTTCTGTCTTTCCGCCTTTCCTCACACGATCACGAATCGACGCAACTTCGTCTCAAATCACCAGCGGCTTTTCCTCTTTGCTCAATAGCCCGGAGCTGTTCTCGGCGACCACCTTGAAGCGGTGATAGAGCACCTTGCCCGTCGCGGTTCGCTTGGTCAGCACATTTGTGCCCAGGTCGGTTGTCGCCAGGTCGAGAGTCACCGTTGCGGAGTTACTCTCCAAGGTGTGAACCTTCACCCAGTTGCCCAGCGGGTTCATTTTGAACACGTGATAGCGGGGATTCCACGCGGTGCGGTTCCAACTCAGTGAGACTCCGGGCAACTCGTCTGGCGGTCCCGGAGGTGGCACGCCAAACGAGAAGCTCGGTACCGGCGCGGGGGGAACAACGTCGTCGATCAGCCGAAGCCGACGAATCTCGCTCGGCCACGACGGGGCGAATTCCTCCGCGCCGTCCTCGTTGAGGAATCTCCGAAGCGCCACCACGCGATAGCAGAGCGTTTCGCCAAATGGCGGGAACTCCAATCCGGGGAAATCATCCACCAACTCTTTTCCGACTTCCACCGTCTTCACCAATTCCATTCCGCGAACGGTGCGAGCCGAGAGTTCATCCGTCGTGCGGTAGAGTTGCAGGCGAGTCACGCTCTCCGTGGGTAGATACTCGTTGAGGGTGAAAATCACGCGCGTGGGCAGACCCAGAACCGGATTCGCCGAGCGCACCACTACATCTCGGATGGCGGGAGCCACTGGTGGCGAACTGTTCACCAGAGTGACCGGACCAGCTATCGGCCCGCGATCACTTCGTTGCATCCGATTCGAGAGTTCGATTCCGAAGTAGAAGTACCGGCTCGCGGATGCGCCATCGAGTGCGTAGTCGGTAAACCTCACGCCACTCGAAGGGAGGCGCACGGCCATCGGCCAGGGGTCGTAGCCTGCATCTCCGGGAAGCAAGATGGTGCCGCCCGAGTCGCGCACCGTCGGTGGCCGACCAGAAGTGACAGTTCCCGCGGTCAGGTAGCTATAGATCAGCGGTTGCTCGGTGAGCGGAACAAACGAACCCTCGATTGCCGTTCGCACCGCATCAACGATCAGCCCCGGAAGCGTTCCAGAAGCAAATGGCCGAACCTTCACCGCTGGATCTGGGTGAGGAAGCACATACTTGTCGTTATCGGGAACCGGGAATCGGTAGCCGCCGGGAACGTATTCTGGGAACTGATTCGTTGAATCGGTGACTCCCTGAGCCAGATCGCTCCAGCGGTTGGTCGTGAAGTCCGCGTCTGGACTTTGCAACGCGGCGAGGTCCGCAAGGATCGTGGAGACGGTGGAGGGCTTGTAGAGCGCGCTCAGAATTCCGCGATCACTTCCTCGATAGAAGACTAGCGCGTAGGGATTATTTACCGCGACATCAAATGTATAAGTCGCCTTGCCGTAGAAGTCCGGTCGAGTGGCGAAGATCGGGCCGCCAGGGATGCCGGGCGGAACCGGCTCGCGAAGCTCCTGAGCCAGAAGGACAACAGGCGGCGTGAGAGGAGAGACGGTATTCGCAAGCGAAGTATCCGCAGAACGCGCGGCCATCGCTGTCTTTTTGCTCCCCGCACCGGCCGCGGGGAGGATCACACTCTCCTGGAAGTTGTTCCCGCCGCTCGTGTCTGCTCTCAGAGAGAGCCTATAGCCCGGATGCACGTTCACTTCGACACCGGAGCCGGTTTGAATCGGCATGTAATCCGTTCGCGGGTTGAAAGTGGAACTTGGGTTGAATGTGGGATCGAACACCACAAGGCGCAGAGTGGTTCCTGAGCGGTCGATTTCCCAGATGTTGAGTACCTTGCGTTCCGGCTCGCGATACGTCGGGCTTCCGGGTGTGGGGAAGAGGGCCGCGTCTTCCATCACGCGCACAGTTCCGCGGTACCAGTCGATGCTGGGGTCCACGTGAGAGCGGAGTACGAGCGCATCAAAGACGATCTCGAATACTCCCGTGTGCGATCCGAGAATCGGTGTTCCTCCTGCGTCTCGATCCGGGAATTCGGTGATCGTGGCGTTGCCGGTCAGCCCGCCGATGACTCGCTCCGTGACTGTGCCATCAAGTTCCGGGTGAGACTCGAAGCGCGGGGGAGCGAGTTCATCCGCGAAGTTACCGGCCAGGAAGAATTGCCGATTCGCGCGGTTGACGGAAGCGATGGGAAGCCGCTTCTGATAATCCAGGTAGCCAGAAGGAATGTTCAAACCCGGAGGCGGGTTAACTCCAATCAGAGTTTGCCCACCGGCCACGCTTACCGAGTTGACGGTGTAAGTGCGAGCGTTCTCTGGTGACCCGAATACGCGAACAGTCATTCCGTTTGCCAAACCGCCCGGTCCAGCCTGCAAGTCTCCTTCGACCCGAAACTCTGACGCGCCTGGAGTCGCCTGAGCGATCCGAGCGCGTCTGCGATACAACACGTCCCCGAAAGGAGCGCTGTCGGAGTTGATCTCTTCGCGCACGGTCAACCGCGTCTGTCCGCCAACGAAGACAGTCTCGCGCAGCGTGTAAGTGCGATCATTGAATGCCGAGCCGCTCACGGTGATGGTCCAGCACTCGTGGAACGGCTCGATGTAGACTGTGCGCGCTAACCGCGAATCCCAGTTCTCCGGCCTCCCAACGTTCTCCACCACAGAGAACGCTTCACCAGGAACGGAAGGACCGATCCACGTTTCCTGTGTAATCAGTTCGCCCGGTTCCAGACCCGCGACGGTAGAAGTCTGCCTCACCTGCTTCACGATGAACGTGGGGTTGTTCCCGGTCGGGTCGGGGAACTCCACATCGTCGATGACATACGCTCGCCCGCCACAAACGAAGTTTCCACCCACCCAGCGCGACTCTTGAGTCGGCGGAATGAAGGGCTGGCGCACTTCGAGCGGACTGGTGATTGTCTGTGGCGCTGTCCGGACTCGTACCCGGTGGCCGGAGAGCGTTGTCAGGCTCCCAGCGGCCGTGCTCACGATTCCTCGAACGACTTGCGGCAACTCGTCGCGGAAGAAAAACTCAACCTCGTTGGCGAACTGGTAGGAGATGTTGTGTACCTGATCCCAGTCGAAGGTTACTCGCACCAGTGTCTTGTCGGGTCCACTGAGAGCAGCAAGCATCGCCTGTTCGGTCGCGGTCGTGAAGATCAGCGGGTTCTCTGCCTGAATGAGTTGCACCGCGAAGTTCGCGGGCGGCTTCAGACTGCGCAACACCGGGAATCGCGTGTCATCAGTCGCCACGACATTACTGAGAGGCGAGACGCGCGCGAACCAGTTAATGCTGTAGAGGGCGTACTCGTGAATGCCTTCTTCCGTTTCGCGGTGCGTGAAGACTGGATTCTCGGCCAGTTCGGGCACGCCAACGGTTTCCTGAATGCCTGCTGAGTCCGAGTAGATGTTGTCGTGAGAGATTTCGGGACTTCTCCACGCCAGTTCACCCAGCTTGCGATACTCCACTCCGTAGAAGGCCGGGATCGTGGAATCGCACAGGCAATAGGCCGGGTCACCCGACCAGAAAGGAGGGAGCGAACCTTCAAACTCGTAAGGATCGCGATCCAGATTGATCCAGCGAGACGGCTCGAAGCGGGTATAGCCGTTTGGGTCGGTGAGCAGGTGCGGAGGTTCGTTCTCGATGGGCTGGTGATAGAGTCCGTAGCGCGGTTGGCGCAATACGGGTGCGCGCGGGAAGCGATAGTCCTTGCGCGTGATAGGCGGAGTGAGATAGTAATGGGTGACAAGACTCGCGGGCGCGAACAACTCCAGAGCGGCCTCGGTCACATACTCCAGGAGATAGACAACCGCAGTGGTCGCCGACTCGGAGTCGCTGTCGATGTGGCCCAGTCCAAGCATTCGTGCGACGTGGAAATCCTGTGCAACCACGTTCAGCGTGTCGAGGTAACTCACTTCGATGGAAGCCTCGTTCGGCTGCGTGGAAGTGTCCATCAGCAATTCCAACGCCTGCGGGTCGAAGCGACTCAACTCCAGGTATCGCTTCACCGCGAAACTCAGCCCCGCGGGGTCGCTCCAGCGGTCGAGGTAGTTCTTCATCTGCACGGTGAACGCACCGGTCGCGGAATTCGCCTCGTTAAACTTCGGCCAGCGGCCATCGACATCCTCAAGCGGCGAGTTGTTGAATCGCACCTTCACCTCGCCATCGTCGAGAGTCAGGCTGAACTTGCCGAGCAGCTTCCAGGAGAGCGATGCTCGAAGATACACTCCAAGGATGTAGTCCTCGTATGTCTGGAACACGATTCGGAAGGGGAAGCAGTTGCGGTAACGGAAGCGAATGTGCTTCATGTCCTCGCAGGTGAAGCACAATCGCGTGTCCTGATCTTCAGACTTGATCTCGCGGCGGCACGCAACGTACAGGTCGCTTGTGATTCGGCGGTCGCGTGTCGCGATGGCTTCCCCGCGCGCCAGCGGACCCTTGTAATTGGGATCGTGTGTGAAGCGTTCAAAGAAGATGCAGATGTGCATCAGGTGTTTGCCGACCGCTGAAACTTCGATGCGCCCCTCATATCGGCGCAAGAACTCGTCGGTGTCCGTCACGGGATTCACTGTCGCTCGGACCATGTCGTAGAGCAACACATCGGTGAATCGCAGCTCAAGAGTGGTCTCGATGGTGGGGTCTTCGCTGATCGGTTGAAGCCTGGTGAAACGCCAGTAGCGCTCACCTCCAGTTTCAAAGACCGTGGGCCGCGCAAGATCGAGCGTCAGCGAGAAGAACTTGTCGCTGTAGGGTGCGCGGTAAATGTGGACGAAGTCCTTCGCTCGATTGAAGAACAGTTCGCTTGGGAACGGGCCGCTCGGTCCGCTGAGGTCACCCTTCGGCAGATGCTGAGCACTCAACAAATGCTGAAAGGTCCAGCGCAGGTGAATTCCAGGAGAAGTAGAGTCCGAGCCATCAGAGCCAGCGGCTTGCAAATACACATACGGCGACTGTAGCCGCGGATTCGCTCCCGGCGACTCGGTTAGCGCAGCGCTTGTACTCGGGACGGTGACCGGCACGCTCATCGACATGGTTAACTCCTGTCGAACTCGGCAGTCTCGGTGGCTTCATTCACGTAGTCGACTCCATCCCAGCGCAGATACCGAAACGTGAAGTGATACGTTCCCGCGGGGACGTTCAGACTCTCGTCGGAGTTGGTGACGAACACACTTGCCGCATCGCGTGCCAGTAGCGCTCGATAATCAGTCGTGGGACCGCCACTCAGAGAGAGCGTGAGTGTCTGTTCCAGTTCAGAGGCGGGAATCTTGGGATCGTTGAACGGTTCGGGGTTACGCACCAGAATGCCCAGCACTCGCGCGCTGCCCTTCAAGCGGAAAATGTTGAACTCCGTGGTCGCGGCGGGAGCAAGAGCTCCAACCTTCAGAATGCCATCCATCAACCGGTCGAATGGGTCCGCGAACCGCTGTTTCAGATCGTCGCTGCTCGTTGCGGGATCAGCCAACACCGCGACCGCTGCGGCGAGCGCCATTGCATCGGCCTCCACTTCCACCTCATACACCGCGGATCGAACCACAACTCCGGCTTCGGCCTTTAGAATCCAGCTCCTCACTTGCTCGGAGAAACTCGCGTATCGCGAAGTCTGGAAGACGTAGCGATGAACTTCGCGGATGGAGGGTTGCGCAGCGCTATCCCGTCTGAAGACGTTACTGAACACCGCGGTGTAGAGTTTGAGCGGTTCGAGTTGAGGAATCGGGAACGTGGTGAAGACATCGATCGGTTCAGGCGGCGGAACATCCGCACACGGTTCCCCGTTGGTAATCATGTCGTCAACCACCACGACTTCGGGCGTGGTCGTGGCCGGCGTGGTTTCTTGCCACTCTCCATCCACGATCGTCGGGGTCGCAGCACCTGGAGCAGGAGCGGGATCGAGGATTGCCACCTGCAATGCGGACCAAATCTTCTCGGCGCCGTTATAAGCGTCCCAGTCGCGGTACATCTCGTAGACGTATGGCTTCAAGTAGAAGAGATCGAGCCGCGGTTGCACGTAGAACAGCGGCTTGGCCGCGGTGAGCCGACCGTCGGCGTTCGGGTAGCAGCGCGGCAAATCCAGATAGTGTTGAAGATTCGCGGACTTGAACTCGTCCGCGCGCCCGGCGGCTTCGAGTGCCGCGAACGCGGCCAGCGTCTCTGTGGTTCCGCCAGAACCGGGGTATTTGTGGAAGTGGCCGAGCGGCCCGGTTGTTCTCCACCCGACGACGAATGAGCGCTGATAATTCCCTCCCTCCTGAGCGTCATCGTACCGAGTGGCTATGTCGCGCGTCACGAACCGCACCGCAAAGTAAGTATCCGGTCGCCAGATCGGTTGAATCGAACCCTCAAGCCCCGCGACCATCACCTCCGCGGCATCTTCAACTTCCTCGTCAGTCGGGATGCTGTCGTTGTGCTGAGCGTCCTTGACCGTCTCGTAACACACTCGATACAGACACGTCCGACAACCCACGTGGCATTCGCCGATGGGGTAACACGAACGTCCGCGAAGCCACATCTCCGTTCCGTTCCGAAGGCGCGCGAGTATCAGGAAGTCGTACACTTCGCCCGGCCCGGTCGAGTCGGGGTCTCGTTGAATCTGCACGAAGCTCACAATCTCGTCGAATGGGACGCGAGTCCCGACCTTCGTGTGAGACAGCCGGATGATGCAGTCGTATTCCAGGAAATCGCGAATGCGAATGACCAGCGGACCAAGTTCCTTGTCCCACGCGGCCTGATACAGCACTTGCTGAGCCTTCGTTTGCTTCAGGTCGTACAGCGGGGAAATCAGGAACGACTCCTCGTACAGGTCGTGGTTCTTGGGGTGAAGCTGGAGTTCCTTCTCTAACAGATGGCTGTTCTGGACCAGCCGATCGAGGAACTTGAGCAGCGCTGGCGCCCGTTCGGTCAGTTCGGGCGAGCAGTGGATCGGCGGCTTCTCGTCTCTGCTGTCAAGCGCCGTGGGGGGAGGAAGGAACGATGAACGCCCAGAAAGCTGGCGCGCTGAGCCATCATCCAGAACTGCCTCCGCGGTGAACTCCGCACCGGCAGGAGCAGGAGTCACGTTCCTCACGTTCCGTATGCGGGACCAGTCGGTGATCGCGCGCTTGTCGGCCGGATGCAACTCCACGGACTGACGGAACCCAGCGCTATCGGTGATCGTGAACCGCAGAGTGGTCTGAGTCGCGGACGCGACTTCATAGCGAACCCACTCTGTCGTGGGTGCCCAGGTGTAAAGAGGAGAGTTGAGGAAGGTTGAGTAGTACGTGTGTTGCTCGATCGGCTTGGGCTGAGCGCGAAAGCCGAACATCCCCCACAGACACCCCGGAGGAAGCAACTCCGGGTAAATCGTGGTCATCGGGTTTGCGAGCTGGCGGTTCTGTGCCAGTGCGTCGAGGAACCGGCCCAATGCTGTCAGTTGGCCGCTCGCGATCAGAGCTTCCGGCGTGATGGGCTTGTTTCCACACCCAACTCCACGCACATCGATTCGCAGAATGGGGCGCGCGGGGTCTTCGTATGCCACCGGCTGATCTAACTTGGTCGCCAGCACGAGATCCGTCTTCACAACCTGCCAGGTGTAGAGGGGCGCGTTTCCGTGAGGGTTCTTGATCAGGACTCGCGCGTACCAGGTGACTTCAACTGCTTGCCCCTCGGTGTGGAGAAGCAGTTCGGCCCACACAGTCGGTTCTGGTAGAAGCAACCGGATGGTCGTCTCCTCGTCCACGCACAATCCATTCTGAAGCTTGTGCATTGGCTCGCGGCGGATGGCGCCCGCGTTCGGTCCGATGCGATAAAGCACATCCGGCATGCTCCTCCAGACTCCCGGAGGCACG
>JAKEEV010000540.1 GCA_022616395.1 Planctomycetia bacterium
CGGAACGCATCCCGGAGGCGGCGTGATGGGCGCACCCGGCTATAACGCCGCGCGGGAGATTCTCAAGGACTCGTGAACTACGTGCTCGCGATCACTTCACAGAGAAACGCTTGCCGGCTGATCGCCAGAAATCTTCGGCGACGGTGTCCCGGAAGCACTGCTACACGCTGCCGACTACACGTCCAGACGGGTCGGGGACCCGAAGCCGCTGGAATCGCAGAGGAGCCTTTCGTGGTGTGTGAGCCCTCAGTGATGAAATAATCGCAGGTGCGTGTGTACGAGTGTTATGCCGTACGCACGGCAGGCATCCACTACCTCGCTGTCGCGGACTGAGCCGCCTGGCGCGGCGACGTACGAAACGCCATGTTTGCTCGCCTCTTCGATATTGTCGCGGAAGGGAATATACCCATCACTGACGAGCGACACTCCGTTCATTCGCTTGAGCCATTCGCTTCGCTCGTCATTGAGGAGCGGATCGTAGGGTGAATCGAGCGCGTCGCGCAACCACTGCTCCTCATGGGACGAGAGATTACCCTCGATATAGCGTATGCGCCGGTTGATGCGATCCTGTCTCTTCAACCCGGTTTTGAAGCGGAGACCGAGGACCTTAGGGTGTGTGCGAAGCCACCAGAGGTCGGCCTTCGCTCCAGCGAGCTTGGTGCAGTCAACGCGCGACTGCTGGCCGGCTCCGATGCCGATCATCTCTCCGCTGCGGGCGTAACCGACGGAATTCGACTGTGTGTATTTGATGGTGATCAGGCCCAACAGAAGATCTTGTATCGATTCCGGAGTGAGCGCACCGCACACGATGTCGGCGAGATCCGCTTCGGTCACCTGATGGTTGTTGCGGTCCTGCACCAACTCCATGCCGAACAGTTCGCGTTGTTCACGTTCCGGCGCGGTGAACGTGTTGTCGGCTTCGATCACGATGAAGGACCCCTGCTTTTTCGATTTGAGAATCTGCAGCGCGGGAGTATCGAACCCAGGTGCAATGACGCCATCAGAGACAACACCCTTGAGGAACTCCGCAGTCGGCAGGTCGACCACTTCAGAAATAGCGGCAAAGTCGCCGAAGGAGCATTTCGGATC
>JAKEEV010000541.1 GCA_022616395.1 Planctomycetia bacterium
AACCGGACACTACCAGTGGGTTCGTGTAACTGAGGCCGGCTACAAAAGAAAGCGAATCACCGCGATTCGGTATCAGTTCTTCCCCGGTGAAAGCTCGATCACTTCAAGGCCGCGGAAGTAGAGCGTGTTCCCTTCCCCCACGGTGGTGTTAATGATGCAGACATCAATCTTGCCATCTGCCGGTCGGCGAAATGTCGTCTCGACCCACTTCCACTGTCCGTTCGTGTTCGCCAACGGAGTTTCGGCAATCGAACCGAACTCGCCGCCCTTCGGATTGCGGACGACCATCCGGCCGGCCGCTTCGTTGGTCGTGCAGTATTCCAGCCGCACGCGATATTCCTTCCCCGCGACCGTCGGTACGTTTAACCCGTCATCAAACTGGATCAGCATCTGACTGGAGATGTCGTCGTTCAGGTTGGTGATTCCCAGGGCCGGGCGCCCCTCGAACTCTTCGGCCCGGAACAACGATACCGATTCCTTCTTCCAGCAGTGGAGGAAAATGCCGGCGGGGACTTTTGAGCGCCAGTCGGGTTCGCTCGGCGCGCCGTCCTGATAGGTGAACTGAAACGGAGCGACCGTCGAGAGGTCGAGTGAGAAGATGCTTCTCCCTGGATTGGCGACGATGACTTGCGTGTCGATCAGTTCCACCTCGCAGAGGAACAGCTCGTTTCCATTGCCGAGCGGACCGTAGTGGTGGAACTCCAGTTGAATCTTGTCGGTGTTCCCATTCTTGTACGGGACCGTCAGGGTCGCCCACTCACCGTTGGTTGTGGTCAACCTCTTCTGACCCACGATCCGGAGTCGCTTCGTTTGCTCCTCGCGAATGCGAATATCGGCGTCGGCGAACTGACCGTTAGCCTGGTAGGTAATCCGAAGGGTGTAGTCGCGGTTGGGCACCACACCGATTCCGCCCGCGTAGAGCATCGCTTCGGAGCGCCCGGTGTTCGGTCCGGTTGTGAGCCGAATCCCCAGGGCCATCCACTCGCCGCGCTTCTCGGCGATGAACTCATGCGTGCAGTCCGCGATCCAGGAGTGCGTATTCCAACCGCTCGGAGCATCCGCGGGGGGTTGCGGATTCTCAATCGTCCGCCCCTTGTTGCTCTGAACGAACGGTTTGGTTTTGGACAAATCCAGCTTGTAGATAACCGTCTCGGCAGTCTTCTCGGGAAGCGGTGATTCGGGAATCAACTCGACCAGCGAGATTGAGACGAACTTGCCCGGTGCGGCGCGTGTGCTCCCGATGGCGACCTGGAAGTCTTTCCCATTCGGTCGAACGATTCCGGTTGCGGTGTGCCACCCCGGTCCCTGATTCTTCAGGGGAACCTGGCCGAGCCAACCGTAGTCTTCTCGAGTTTGAAAGTGAACGTATCCATCGAGTCCCGGATCGGCCTGATACTCGATCCGCACCCGGTAGGAGCGGTCGGGAGTGACCGGAGTGTTCGCGATCTTGAAGGGGCGGAAGACGAACTGAGCCGCGTTGGTTCCTTTCGTCGCACAGACACGCAGAGCCGGTCGGCCGGCAACGGTTTCGGAGCGGAACTCGCCCTCCGAGTCCTTCTGCCAGACCTCGCACTGCCAGCCCGGTGGAAGGATTGGATCGGCACCTTCCAGAGGTCCTTGTGAATCGCGCAGTTGCCGGAACGCCGGGACTTGCGTGGCCTCAAGCCGGGCCACCGCGCCGGGCGTGTGGGTTGCCTGTCCTGGTCCC
>JAKEEV010000542.1 GCA_022616395.1 Planctomycetia bacterium
AAGCCGAAGGAGCTATCGTCATGACGGGGTTTGCGTTCCGCAACAATTGGAGCGTCGCCGATTCAGGCGACTCTCAACAAAACAGCGGGCGCTTCCTCCGCGGCTCGCGCGTCCAGTTTCGGCGGCGGTTCAACTTCTGCCAGATCAACAACACCACTTCGCCGTCAGCCCGCTTCTTCGACGGGCCCTTTCTTCGCATCACTCCTCACAACTGGAACTTCGACGGCAAGACCATCAGCTCGCGAGTGTGGGGGGGCTCAAGTGAAACGGACGTGGTGCCCGACACGAACGGAAACACGCACACCGTGCCGCAGCTCTTGGATCTGTTCTACACGATCGATATCCCCAGCAGACCTTTCTACCTGCCCTTCAACTGCACTGTGGACGTGATTGGCGAGCGCGCGCGCTTCTTCCTGTACGACTGCCAATGGTCGGATCCGGGCGACACCTCCGAAGGCGCCGATCCGAAGGTCGACCAACGAGATTCGATCCA
The DNA here is from genome assembly GCA_022616395.1 of Planctomycetia bacterium. Lineage (GTDB taxonomy): Bacteria > Planctomycetota > Planctomycetia > Gemmatales > Gemmataceae > Gemmata. Next base: position 494 of record JAKEEV010000542.1, read on the forward strand.
AGAGTTTTCGCTCACCAGGGTCACGGCGGAGGGCGGAGTTGCGACGAGACGCCATAGGGTGCCGCCGGGAGCTCATGAGTTTCTGATCATGGGCAACGCCGCGACGTTCGCCGTAAACGTGGAGTATGAGGATACGGGCAAAACCGGCGGTGTCGGCGGCACGTCCATTCTCCCTATCCTCGCTACGAACGGTGTTCGCTACCCGGTCGGCGGGGCTGAGATTATCGAAGTGGTATCCGTAGAAGGAGTGCCCGTGTCGTGCTCGTTCTTTATCCGGTTCGGCTGAAAGGGGTTTCCTATGTACATCAGGTTCGTTTTCGGCTCGGAAGATTGTGAACTATCCGCACAAGCGCAACTCTCAACGTCTCTTCCAACGTCTTGCCGGAGACTGTCGCCTCATCTTCCAGCGATCCAAGAAGCGCTTGAAGCCGAATTCGAGAAACGCACGAAGGTCGAAAAGGCCGACGCGTGAGTTGGTGGGATTGGCTGAAACTCGCGTTCGCGGTCGTGGTCGGCGCGATCTGGATCGCCTGGACCGTTTATCTGATCTGAAAGGAGCTCTCTCATGTTGAAAGGTGCCGCGCTGGCGGTAGGAGCGCTCGCGGCGATCGGAGGGCTCTATCTGGTCGGCAAAAAACTGGTCGACGTGTTCGACGATGCGGCGAC
>JAKEEV010000543.1 GCA_022616395.1 Planctomycetia bacterium
CAGCGCGCTGAAGGTCTTCTTGGCTTCGCGCTTCACGCGAACGGACAACTGACATCCTCTGCGCGCTGGTTCCGCTGGAGTGAGTACCTCCACCTGTTCGGGGAATAGTTCCCTCAGCGCGCGATCGAGAAAGCCCGTCAGCGATTCACTTTTTGCGCGGAGTGCCTGCATTCCGACTTCGGAAAACAGTTCGAGCGAAGCGAGCAACCCCGCCAGCGAGAACAGAGGCGGGTTGCTTAACTGCCATCCTTCTGCTCCGCTTATCGGCTTGAAGTCCGGTCCCATCGCGAAGCGAGTCTGCTTGTCGTGGCCCCACCAGCCCGCCATTCGCGGAAGGTTCGTGCGTCTGCCGTGGCGTTCGTGGATGAAGCAACCCGCAACGCACCCCGGTCCGCCGTTGAGGTACTTGTAAGAACACCACACGGCGAAATCGACGTTCCAGGTATGAAGCGCCAGCGGCACATTGCCAACCGCATGAGCCAGATCGAAGCCCGCGAGTATGCCGTGTTTGTGAGCTGCCGCGGTGATGGTCGGAATGTCGATGAGTTCGCCGGTGTAATAGTTCACGCCGTCCATCAGCACCAGTTGCAGTTCCGATTTGTGTGTCTCAAGGAGCGCAACAACATCTTCGGTGCGAAGCGCGTATTCTCCTTGCCGCGGAGTGGCCACGATGAGCGCTTCTTGCGGTGTGAAGCCACGAAGGGCAATCTGCGAGGTGATCGCATAGCGATCGGAGGGGAACGCCGAGTGACCAACGAGAATTCCGAACGGTGCCGGTTCAACCCGGTAGAAGCTCGTCAGCATCAGGTGAAGGTTCACCGTCAGCGTGTTCATCGCGACGACTTCGTGCGGGTGCCCGCCGACCAGTCGACAAAGATGAGGAGTAAACAACTCGTGGAACGACACCCACGGCCGGTCGTGTTTGAAATGCCCTTCGACGCCCAACTCTTCCCATGCGAAGAGTTCGCGCTCGACATACTCGCGGGCCTTTCGCGGAGCAAGACCGAGCGAGTTTCCGCACAAATACGAAACGTCCTTGCCGGTGACATGACGCGGAATGCAGAACCGCGCCCGGTACTGAGCAAGTGGGTCGGTTCGGTCGAGTTCGGAGGCAAGTTCACGCAGTTGTTCGAGGCTCATTCCACGTCTTCGAGAAAGAACAGGATCGGACGCGATGGGACCGCATCGGTCACCAGTCGCGGAACCTGAATCGTGAGCAGATAGCGGCCATCGGGAACATCATCGGGAACGAAAATCATCTCGGTGATCGTCCGGTGTCGGGCTTCGCCTTCTGGTAACACTGTCGAACCAGCCGGCATACTCCAGAACACGCGATGAGCCGCGAGCCGACCCTCATCGCGAAGCGGATCGAGTGACGGCAGATCGACCAGCAAGTGATTCACTCCCCGCGAACGAATGACTTCCATCGCTTCCGGAGTGAAGAACGGCGTTGTGGCATCTTCCCATCGCCGGGTGACTTTGTCGATGCCGTTTGGCAGCGTGCGCACGACAAGCGCTTCGAGAAACTCACGCGCGATGTTCGCGGTGGCTTGCTCGATGGCTTCCGCGCGAATCTCGCGGCCGTGTGGTTGCACCGAGATGAGTGAACACGCCAGGAACAGCGGAGGCGGAACCATCGGGAGCGGAAATCGCTCCGCAGTGAGGTGTCCAACGCTCTCGGTGTGCGTGCCGTGGCAATGCGGAATGAACTCGATCACCTCGCAGTTACACGAACCGCCTTCGCGCGTGTCCAGCGTGAACCCTTCGCCGGAATACGGCCGCGCGTTCGCGGGCGGAACGCCATAAGCGTTCGGCTGTGGCCCGTGCAGATCGAGCGGAAGCGAAAGATCGACAGCGCGGCCGATATGGCAGGTGTACTGGCCGACGGTGACATTCGTGCGATTCACCGAAGCCTCCTCAGTTCGTCGCGTTCGCGGACCCCCCCCCCAACCCCCACCCTGCAGGGGGGGGGTTGGGGGGGGGGGCCCCGGAAGCGTCCCG
>JAKEEV010000544.1 GCA_022616395.1 Planctomycetia bacterium
ACTGGCTTTCTGCCAAGTGGCAGATCGTTCGCAACGCCGTTCGAGCCTATCGCACGCAACCCCACTACCGCCTCCACGCATACCCGACTGCGTAACTCCTAGTGTTCGACTCACATCGAGCATTTTGTCTCAAGTTCCCTTGCAGCATCTGTGATGGATGCTATACCCCTGCCACGCAATCAGAACAGGCGGAATGAACTCAAGTAGGACGGCCTTTCCAGGCCGTCTGTCTTTGCGAGACGGGCGAGAAAGCCCGTCCTACTTGTTCTGCCGCTATTCGCGGAGGGAACCGGATGACGCTTTCAAACAGCGGCCTTCGCCAGTTCGCGCGAGGGCTGGCTCTGGCCGGTGTGGCCGGCATTGGGTATGTGTTCGGGATTACCAGCGACCGGCTTTCGGCACAGCCAACGCAGCCTGCGAAACTCCCGATGACAGTGCTTCCGCAACCGGTCGCGCGACCTCAACCGCAGCCGGCAACACAACCTCAACCAGCCGCCGATCGACGAACCGTTGCCTACATCTACGGAGGCGTGTCGGTCACGCGCGAGGAACTCGGCGACTTCCTCATCGCACGCGGAGGATACGAGAAGCTCGAATTGCTCGTGAACAAGAAGATCATCGAGGTCGAAGCCGCCCGGCGCAACATCACCGTCACACCAATTGAAGTGAGGGCCGGACTGGAAGAGGACGTTCGCGGACTGCGCATCAAGAAGGAAGATTTCGTCAAGCATATCCTTCCGCGATACGGCAAGACGCTCTACGAGTGGACCGAAGACGTCATCAAGCCGCGACTGCTTCTGACCAAGATGTGTCAGGATCGCGTGAAGGTGACCGAAGAGGACTTGAAGAAGGCGTTCGAGAACCGCTACGGCGAACGCAGACAGGCGAAGATCATCTGCTGGAGCGCGGAGGATTTCCGAGCCGCTCAGTCGCAATGGGCGGAGGCCAGCAAGGGAGATGTGGAGTTCGACAGCATTGCCCGGACGCAGGCCGATAAGACCCTCGCCGCCGCGTGCGGACTGGTCAAGCCCGTTGGTCGGCACTCCGACAACCCGGATTCTCCCGTCGAGAAGACGCTGTTCAACCTGAAGGTTGGCGAACTCAGCCAGATCTTCAAGGTCGAAGCGGGGTTCATGTGTATCAAGTGCGTGGCGATCATCCCGCCCGACCCGAACGCCAAGCTCGACGACGTGATGAAAAAGGCTCTGTACAAGGAAGTTTACGAGAAGCGGTTGCCTCAGGAGATTGCAAAGTTCTTCAACGAACTGAAGACAGTCGCCAAGCCGAATATCTTCCTCAAAGGCCCGCCAACCGCCGCGGAGTTCGAGGAGGGCGTGAAGAACATCGTCAACCAAGTTGGCGCTCCCACGCCGCCTCTGCCAGCGCCAGCGCCGAAGCCGTAGGCAGAAGACAGTAATCAGTGAACAGTTATCAGTTATCAGTTATCAGGTCGGACGAGGCTCCTTGCCGTTCGACTTGATGACTGATGACTCGATCACCGATGACTGATTACTGATGACTGTTCACTGTTCACTGTTCACTGAATACTGTTCACTGAATCTTCTTCCTCTCCTTCAGGTCGTACTTTTCGCCCGCGAGCACTTCCTCGTAATCCTTCTCGCCATCGGGCTTCTTCTTCGTGTCGTAGAATCCGACCTTGCTCTTGCCCATCACTTCAGCGGTGCTGCCGGTGACGATGAGCGCGGTCCCCTCGTCGATGCCGATGCCCAGATACTGCGGGTACTGCTTCATGAGTTTGCTCATGTCGCCTGTGCGCTTGCGGGCGAAGAAGTGTTGGTCGATCGCGCAGCCGGGAAGGAAGCCGAATCCGCGTTCGTACCCTTCGGCCACGATCTCCCGATTGCCCAACGGGTGCCCACGCGGCATGTATTCGCCCTGAATGCTCGCGCCCGCGGAGCTACCGCCGATCACTCCTCCGCGCGCCAGCACATCACGAAAGCGTTTCTCCGTCAGAGTGCCTTCGTAAGCATCAACGAATCGCCATTGCCGACCGCCCCCAAACCACACTCCCTTCGCCTTGAGCAACACGTCTGAGAATTTCGGGTCGTCGGCCAGGTTGCGGTCGCGTGTGTGAAGAGCAACGACGTTCTTCGCTCCGTACTTCTTCAGTAGCCGCTCCTCAACGCTCTCCTTCGCAAGCGGGTCTTGCATCGCCGTGGGGATCACGACGATTGTTGAATCCTCGCCACCCGCGAGTTCAATGAACTTCTTCCAGATGTCTGGACTCGCTCCTCCACCACCAACGATGACCAGCGAGCCTTTCTTCACGACCGGCTCGGGCGGTTTCGCGGGCGGGAACGGCTCCTTTGCGCCGCGATTGGCCGCGGCGCGGCGCAGTTGAACGATGTCGAGGATGTTCCCGGCCTTGAGCGTTGCCGATTCCGCGGGCCAGCCTGCTCCCTTCGCCAGAACGCCGGTGATCGGTTGCTCACCTATCACGCGCAGCCTGCGTCCTTGAAAAATGATCCCCGCGTCGTTGGGAATTTGCAGCCCGACGTGAGTCGGGTTGTCCGCGATCATTCTCTCCACGCGCTCATCCTGATCGAGGATGAACCCCGGCAGCACTCCGAAGCCCACAACCGGCTTCTCTGCACCACCCGCAAGGACGAGACTGCCCATCACGTTGGCCCCGCGCCCTGCTCCGCCGATCACTCCTCCGCGAGCGTGCAACTTCTTCAATTCCTTCTCGAAGAGCGTTCCGCGATACGCATTGATCAGCCGATCGGAGTGGCCCTGCGTGAACCACACGCCGGTAGCATCCGCGAGCGGCTTGACGAAGTCCGGGTCGTTCGCTTTCTTCGGGTCGCGTGTGTGCAGAATCACCACGGAAGTCGGTTTGAATTCCTCCCAATGCTTCACCAGCGGCCCGGTTGTCTTCGGATCGTCCGCCGTGGCAATCGCGGTGGGTATGACGATGATCTTCGCCTTTTCCTTGCCGGCCAGGTCGAAGAATGCCTTGCTCACGTCCTTCGGGATCGTCTTCCCGCCCGTGAACACAAGCGCACCAGGCAACCCACGCGGATCGAGCGCTGGCGGTTCCGCGGCGTTCAGTTTCGGAGCGCAAAGCGCGAGCACAAAGAGGAGAGCGAGGCGAGAAGGCGACATGAGTGCTCCTGAAGTTTGGTAGTTCGATACTCTTCTACCCTCAAAGGCGAGACCCGTGGCCGGAACGCGACAGGGTTTTGTAGGACAGGCTTCCAGCCTGACTGTCTTTATCGGAGCCGGAAGCGTCAGCGACGGTCTTGCGTGTTCCGTCGCTGACGCTTCCGGCTCCGATTTTCTGGTCTTGCGTGTTCCGTCGCTGACGCTTCCGGCTCCGATTTTCTGTGTACCGTCGCTGACGCTTCCGGCTCCGATTCTCTTACAAGAACACGCCGGGTCGTCGGCGCAGTTTGCGGGCAATCGCGTTGTCGATCTCGTTTAGTTGAAGCGAACACGACGCCAGACACGGGAGCACGGAACGATCCGCGAGTCGCTCCGGGCCGGTTGCGAGCTTGTTGTCGCGCAGGTCCAGTTCAATCAGGTTCCGCAGCGTGGGGGAAGCGATCAGAGCCGCGACCGCGGAGTCTGACAGTTTACAGTATCGCAGCCCCAAGCGAGTGAGAGAACTGAAGCGCGGATCGGTGAGCAGTCGAACTGCGCGTGCGCCAACGGGTCGTTCAGAGAGATCGAGGTGCCTCAAGTCGGGCATGTCGAGTTTCGCGAGAAACTTCTCGAAGTGCCCCGGAGTCAGTCCGCGATTGTCGTATCTTGAGCGTCCCTCCAGTCGGAGGGATCGCAGTCCGCGAAGTGCTGGGTTTGCGGTAATCGCGGCCAGAGTGGGCGGGCCGAAGGGATTATGCGCGAGAGACAAATGCTTCAGTTCGGTGAACTTCCGGCAGGAAGCAATTGCTTTCACCTCGCTCGCGTTGAGCATGTTGTAAGAGAGGTCGAGCATTCGCAGTGAGCCGGCCCACGGGGCTGTTGTGAGCGCAGAGATAGACCCACGAGAGCCGATCGCGCACCCCGTCAGATCGAGTGCCCGCAAGGTGAACCCGTTCGCCGACGCCAGCGCGGTCAACCGTCCCTCGCTCATGTTCCCCCAACTCAAATTCAGCCGGGTGAGCGCGGGAAACGAGCGCGATCGGGCGAAGGTCTGCCAGATGGATTCCGGGAACTGATTGCGTCCAAGTTCGAGCGTATGCAAGTTCGGGAACGCGGGGAGCCGACAGAGTTCCTGGAATGTCTCGTCCAGCAAAGTGTTCGCAAGTGTCAATTCGCGTAGATTGCGGAACCAATCGGTGGAAGCCAGCGCACGCAACCCTGCTGGCGTGATCTCCGGGCAGTTGAGATAGAACCATTCGAGTTCTCCCCACGGAGCCGACGCCAGAGCTTCGCACCCCGCATCAGAGAGAGAAACACCCAGAGACAATCCGCGCAGGTTCTTCAAATGAGAGCAGTTCGCCAGCAGCCGAACTACTTCATCTGGTTCATTGGTGAAGGCATGAATACTGAGCTGGGAGAGTCGCTCAAGCACCGGTTGCTTCACGAGCGTGGCGAGTTGAGTCACGCTGATCCCATTCACTCCCAACCAGCGAGTCGGAAGCACGTCGAATGCTTTCTCCAGCGCTGACGCCAGCGCCCGCATCGCTCTGGTCCCTGGCCGGTGGTAACCTTCAAACGTCATGAAGCGAGGAAACCCGCGAAGTGTCCGCTTCCACCATTCCGATCCACCCGCGAGCGACAACCCGCCAGCCAGTGTGAGTTCCGGTCCCGGAACGTGCGTTGAAAGCCACAACCGCAGTTCTTCTTCGCGGTCGAGAAGCGCGGGGTAGTCCGGGTCATCCGGTGTGGTTGTCGCAAGCCGACACTCCACGCGAATAAACTCCGCTTCCTCCGATCGGCCGTTCTCCTGGAGCCAGTCGGCATAAATCAACCGCGGAGTGTCGTCCTCCGGATGGCGAATGATCGCGCGCAACAGCGCATCGGCGTCGGTCACAGCGCGGCCTCGATCAGGTTAAGATGCCCGGGCGTTTGCGGAGGCGGCCCAGCGTCCACTTCGACAGGCGGTTGCGGTAGAGATTACATTCGGCCAGTCGCGGAAGCACTGTCGCATTACCCAGCCCCGATACGCCATTGCCCACCCTGTTTGCGCTCAGATCAAGAAAGACAAGATTGCTCATCGAGGGGGAGTCCACAATTGCCTGCGCGCCCTTCTGGCCGATTCCGCACTCCTCGAGGCTCAGGCGAGTCAGATTGGCGAACGAGGCACCCTCCGCGATGGCTTTCGCGCCGCGAATGCCGACGGGCAGCCGGTCGAGTTCCAGGTGGCGCAGCTCCGGCATCTCCAGCGCGGAGAGGAAGTTCTGGACGGCCCGCGCGTCGATCGGCACCTTGGAGTTGTAAGCGTTGGTCAGGTTCAGTCGTCGTAATCCGCGCAAATGCGGACTGCGTGCGATTGCGGCGAGGCCATTTGCGCCAACCGAATTGGAAGACAGGTTCAGGTGTTTGAGTCCGGCGAGTTTTTTGGAAGCGGCCAGTGCCTGAATTCCCCCGGATGTGATCTCGCAGTCGATCAACTCCAGTACCTGAAGAGTTTCGGCGAACGCAGCATCCGCCAGCGCTTCGACTCCGGCTTTCTGCACGCGAATGCTTTCCAGGCGCAGATGTCGAAGCGGCCACTCTGCGCGCGAGAGTATCTCGATCATTTCAGAAGACAGCCGCATGTGAGCCAGATGCAAGCGGGCCAGTTGCGGGAACGAGTGGGTCGCGGAGAGCTTGCGAATCGCTGACTGCGAGGGCGTGATCGATCCGCGCACCGAGAGCCAAACCAGCCTGGACATCAGCGGAAGTTCCGCCACCGACTTCATGGTGTCGTTGCCAATCAGCCACAGTTGCAGCGAACGAAGGTTGCGGAACCACCGCGCCGACGTGAGCGGTTTAATGCCGACTCGCGAGGGAGAGTCCATCACCAGAGTCTCCAGCGAACCGAGGTTGGTCGCCTTTGCCATGAGTTTCAGCGCCTCATCCTCGAGCGGAAAGTCGATGGAGAGCAGTCGCAAGCCGGTCAGGTGTTTGGAAGAAGTGATTCCGCGAATCGCCACGACATCCTCGTCATCGTTCAAGTAGTCCAGATAGAGTCCTCGCAAACCGGCCACAACCGGCCGCTTCATCAAGCCCGCGATTTCTTCCCCCAGAGCCTCTTCGAGCCGCAAGGTGCGGATGGTGCAGTTGGCGAATGCCTCTTCCAGTGCCGTGGCGATTGTCTCAATATTCTCCTCCGTATCATCCTCGTAGTCCTCGAAATCGGCTTCCTCGGGGAATCCGCGGCGGACTTTCGGCCACTCGTCATCATCGTCGTAGTAGAACCAGTAGAGATTGTCTGGCAGGCCCGATACTTCCTCCACGCTCTCCTTGTCGTGGATTTTCATCCAGAGGGCCAGATCGCGTTCACGTTCCAACAACTCCGGGTAGTCAGGAGCATCGTAAGGATGTTGAGCGAGCCGACACTGCACGCGAATGAACTCCGCGCGCGCGGAAGGCCCGGCCGCGGGTGAGGGAGTCTTGTCCGGCGCGTGCTCGTCGAGCCAGTCGGCGAAGATCAGCCGGGGAGTATCATCGTCCGGGTGAGTGTAGATCGCTTTCAGCAGCGCGGCCTTGTCGCTCATTGTGGTGGCTCCGGGAGTGCGAAACGCTCAGGCGATCCAGCCGCGGGCGCGGTGTAACTTCTCTCTCGCCACCTGACTGAAGGGATTGCCCTCCAGTTTCACCGTTGCAAGTCGCGGAAGTCGCGTCGTATCGAGTAGCGCTGTGGCCTTCTTGAGTGTGTTGTAGGAGATGTCCAGTTCGATCAACTGCTGAAGGTGAGCAGAGCGCACAAGAGCCGTCAATCCCTTCTCGCCGATGCCGCAGGATCGGACCATCAGCCGCGTGACATTCGCCAGCATCGGGTTCGCGGCGAGTGCTTTGGCACCGGCATCACCGAGCGACCAGCCACTGAGGTACAGGTGCCGGAGTTGCGGGAGCGAGAGTTCCTCCGCGAACTTCGCCATGTCTTGCGGCTTCGCATTCCGCGTTGTGTGCGAATCGATGTCGAGCGTTGTGAGGTTTGGGAACCGCGTGCCATCGGCCAGCGCCGCACGCGCAACCATTCCGAGAGGAGTCTCGCCCAGGCGCAGGATTCGCAGATTCTTCGCCGCTGCGCACTTCGAGAGCGCGACGATACCCTTGTCGGTAATCCTGCCGTTGGTGAGTGCCAGCACTCGGAGCTGCGCGAACCACTTCGCCGAGAGTAACGGAGTCAGAGCCGCGGTCGTGGGGTTGTAGAGAGAGAGTTCGGTGAGTCGAGGGAACTGCGCCTTCGCCAGTTGGGTCACATCTGCCGCAGTGAGTCGGCCGCTCAAGATTGACAGTTTGGCAAGAGCTGGGAATCCGCGTGACGTACCGAGCGCTTTCCGCGCGCCGGCGGTGGTGCATCGGAAGTCAAGCGAGTCCAGATTCGGGAGTTTCGCAAGCGATCTGACCAAAGCGCTTTCCAGCGGAGCGGATGAACTCCCCGTGCGAACGCTGCGGAGTCCGTGGAACCACTTCGTTTCGGTCACGGCAGCGAGGTCACGCACGGAACCGGCGAGCATCGGCAAGTCGAGATGCCAGAGGCGCTGGAACTTCACTTCCGCAAGCGCGCGAAGACCCGGTGTGGTCGCGCGCATGTAGAGCGAGAGCCGTTCCAACCCGGCCGTGGATTTCGCGTTCGCAAGGACACGCAGCGCATCGTCGCCGGTTTCTGGCAGATAACCGCTGGGCGCGACACCAAGGCCGGTGAGTGCTTCCGCGCCGGGAGCGGCGAGAATGCGCGCGAGTTGTTCCGGTGTCACAGAGAGGTCGAGTTCGCGCGCGGTGGTTGTTGCGACCAGTTGCGATAGCCCGGCAGCGAATTGCTCAACCTCTTCATCCGATGGGTCCATCTGAAGAGTATCCCACTCTCCGGTGACGCTTGAGAGGAACCCGCGGCGGAAGTTCTCGGCTCCATAGTTGGTGTCGCCGTTAAATGTGAACCCCGGCGGAAGTTGCGGGACTGTCAATTTCACCGCCATCTGGAATTGGGCAACGACCTCGGCATAGCGTTCGAGAAGATCGGGATAATCTGGATCGGAGGCGGAACAGGATGCGAGTCGGCATTGCAAACGAATGAACTCGGCCTGGATCGGGCCTTCGTTCTCCTGGAGCCAGTCCGCGTAAGCCAGTCGCGGAGTATCCTCGCCGGGGTGCGCGATAATCGCCTTCAAGAGTGCTGCTTCGTCGCACATGGTGACGACTCCGCCGGCTTGCGCCGGTCGGCTTCCTGGAACACCCCGCCGTCGGGGTTAACTCCCACACGCCCCGTCCGGGCGTGCCTCGCTCGCGCGAGGATGTTCTTCGCGGCGTTAACGTCCCGCTGAAGTACCAGCCCACAGTGAGGGCAGTCGTGAGTGCGAACCGACAGTTCCTTCTGAACAACCGATCCGCACCGACTGCACTCCTGGGACGTGCCGCGACAGTTGACTTCCACCACAACGCAACCGGCACTTTCAGCCTTGTTGCGAAGAATGCTCAGAAAGCCAGACCAACCGGCATCTGAGATCGAACGGGCCAGCCTGCGGTTCTTGAGCATCCCAGAGACGTTCAAGCTTTCCACAGCGAATAGCCCGTAACGACGAACCAAACTCAAGGCGGTCTTGAAGTGATGTTCCCGACG
>JAKEEV010000057.1 GCA_022616395.1 Planctomycetia bacterium
AACACAAGGTACTTCAAAACGTCTGATCGCAGACCATGCAGAATCGCGTACCGGGGCGGCCGGGAATCTTGCGTCCGCAGGTCGGGCAAGCGTCGGGGTCTTTGGTCGTGGGATTGGTGGTCGGCGCTGCTGGTGGAGAAGTCGGCGCGGAGGGCGCGGGCGGTTTCGCACCAGCAGTGGGAATCGGAGGTCGAGCGGGAGTCGCGGGCGGAATCGGTGGACGCGCCGGTGGCGCGGTCGGAAGTCCCGGAGTCATGGTTACCGTTGCCGCTGCTTCCGCGGGCGAAGGAGAAGGAGGAAGAGGCATCGGGAGCGGCTCCTCGTCATCCAAACTCATCGGCGCGGAAGGAACCGGCTTCGGAGGCACCGGCCGAGCCTTCGGGACTGGTGGAGGTGCTGGTCGCCGCGTTGCGGGAGCAGGCGCGTTGCTCGTGCCCGTTCTCACAGTCACGGTCACGTTCCCCGCGGTGCGCGTATCGCCATCACTGACTGGCGATTCATCGCGCGATGGAACATCGTTACAGATCACCCGGCCGTCTCGGATGAAGTAGCGCAGAGCAACATCGGCCGCTCCTCGTGCCCAGACGGTACAGGCTCGCGAATCGCCTCCGATTTTCACCGGTTCCGCGCCAAGATTGACCGTCACCGTTTCGCGCGGGCCGTAACTCACTTCAAGCCACGCGCGACGGAACGCGGCTTCCACCACCGCGACCATTAGCCCGATGAACAGCCCCAACAGAAGTCCGCCAGCCAGCCGGCCGAGCCGGTCCGCCGCCGCTGGTGCCATTTCGAGTTCGCGGAGAATCCCAGACACCACAATGAACCCGATCGCGCCCACGGCTCCACCGACCGACCCGCCCGCCAGACCGTAGACCGTCTTCAAGTTGGGGATGAACAACGTCAGCCCAACCCCCGCAAGTCCACCCAACAGAGCCCAACCAAACACGCGGAAGATACCTTCGACAATCGTCTTGTCCGAATCGGCCAGAAGAAACAGCCCCTGACCGGCCGCACCGCCAATCACACCCACAACCAACCCGCCCGCCAGACCCGCGAGCGCTCCGCCGACCGCGGGAAGCGATCCACGCAGATAGTGATGCTGACCGGCGAGCAAGAACAAACACACAAGCGCTGCAATCGCCGCGGTCCACAATCCGCTACGCAATACCAGGAGTCCTTCGCTGCCGGCCGCGGCCTCTTCGCCCGACTGCAAGCTCTTCACAACCGGCGGCAATTCCGGCTTGGTTTCGGGCGGCTTGCCCAGTTCCGGCTTTGCTTCGGGTCGCTTGGTTTCCGCCGCGGCCGCGATGGACTTCGTCATTTCTGGCAGGAGTGTGTTGGTGAACGTGGCCACATCCTTCGCGGTTGTTTCCAGATCGAATTCCGTCCCCCTGTCGGTAATGCCTCCGGTGGTGACTCCGCGCACTCCCTTCTCCTGCACGTCCTCGAGATACCACTTCTTGTCGCGCGGGTTGATGACCAAATGAAGCAGGTCGATCTCGTTATCCTGAAGTGACTTCACGGTGGTTGCCGCCGACTGCCCCCGACCGACCACGCGCTTGGGTGGAGCGTCTGTAATCAGGATGATGATGCGCACTGCCCCCTTGCGGCCATCTTTCAATAACCCCGCACCCTCGGAGAGAGCTTCGTAACTACTCTCGGGAAGGTCACCGCCCCCCGCGGCGAACAGTTCCCTTTCCACCTCCCGTTTAAACTCCGCGGCGCTTTTGGTGAACGCGCCATCCTGGAACTTCAGCACCTGATTCGGCTCGTCGATGGTCAAGTCGCGGAACGCAACGCACGCGAAGCGGGCATCGACCTTCGCCTTGTACAGATCGTTGGCGAAGGTGCCGATACCGTTCTTCAGCCCGTCAATCTGCTTGGTCATGCTCTCGGTCACATCGAGCACGAACACGATGTCTGCCTGAGCCATCGGCAGAGCAAGCGCGGAGACCGATACCGTCTTCTTCTCGCTGAGCGACTTCTCGCCGGGCTTCGCAGTCGCGACAACGGTGATGTTGGTTGCGGGTAACACGACGCCAGCACCCGCGCGCAGTTCGATTTCGCCCTCGGTCTTCCCCTTGGGAATGACAAGCTCCGAGAGGACCGCAGTGATTCCCGTCGGCAATCCCTCGACCTTCACCGTCACGTCTTCGTCGAAGTGGGCGCGGGCAATCTGAACAATCAGCTTGTTCGTGCCGCCCTGATAGATGGGAAGATCCTTCGAGGCCGCGATTGCCAACTGCGGTTCAGGTGGCGGTTGTTCAACTGGCTTGGGAGCAGGAGGACGAAGCAAGTACCAGATCAGTTCACCGAAGGCCAGCGCACCGAGCAGCCCGCCGATCGCGCCATACAGCCCGAACAGGACCGGCTTGGGCAACGCGGAGAGCATCTTCGGCGCAGGCATTCGACAAACTCCAGATAGTAGTCTGTTTGCGCTGAACTTTGGCGATTGAACTGCTGAGTGAGAAAAGTCATCAACACCCCCTCACCCGCCGCAACGACTCCCGCAAGGCGGGAGTCTGCGGCGACCTCTCCCCGCTACGGCGGGGAGAGGTCGCCGTAGCGGAACGAAGCGTTCCGCTACGGCGGGTGAGGGGTCTTCTGTCTTTCCTCCCTCAACCTAATGAACATTCCGACGCAGCAGTTCGTGTCGCCCTTCGGGCTGAATACCAAGCTTTCAAAACGTCACATCACACAGCATACAGTAGCGCTTGCCGATCTCTCCGGGAATCTTCCGACCACACTTCGGGCATCCGTCTCCTGGCTTCGGTGCTGAGGAGATGTTCGGTTTGGTCGGTCCCGCTGGCGTTGTGGGCCTGGAACTGACCGGCGCGCTCGGGGCAGTCGGCGCAGTCGGCGCAGTCGGCTTCTTCCCCACGGGAACCGATGGCCGACCCGGCTTTGAAGGCGCTGGCAGCATCGCGGGCTTCGTGCCGGCAGTTGGCGCGGAGGGAACTACTGGCCGCGCGGTCGGTGTCGGCTTCGGCTTGGGCGAAGGCGCGGACAAAGGCGCAGCTGGTGGAGGAGGAAGCGGTAACGGCATCGGCTCATCGTCCAGGTCCAGCGGCTGAGCGGAGTTGGGAGTCGGTGCCGATTTCGTCTTCACCGGAGCAGGAATCGGCTCCCAGTCGTCTTCCAGATCGTGCGCCTTCGCGGGCTTCGAGCGTGGACGCGCTCTTGAATCCGCCGCGCTCCCTTCTCCGGTTCGTACCACGACAGTCACCGAACCTACCGTTCGGCTAAAACCATCAGCGACCTTCATCTCGGAGTCATTGACCAGGTCCTCACACACGATTCGTCCGTCGTGGATGAAGAACCGCAGCGCAACATCAGGCGCTCCGCGTGCCCACACCGCACACTCCTCGCTGTCGCTGCCGATCTCCACCGGCTGAGAGCCGAGGGTAACGGTAATCGGCTCGCCTTCGTCCTCGCTCACTTCCAACCATGCTCGACGAAAGACAACCTCTCCCCCAGCGACCAGTAGCCCAATGAACAGACCCAACAACACTCCGCCAGACACCCGCCCGACCTGCTCCTCAGCGACTTCGGATATGCCGATGAACCCCAGAGCCGCAATCGCCCCGCCAACCACTCCGGTCAAGAGTCCCAGCAACACTCCCAGATTGGGAATCAACCGTGACAACACCACTCCGGCCATTCCACCCACGAGCGCCCAGCCGAGCACATGAAACAGACCCGCGAGGAACTTGTTATCCGTCTCCGTCAGCAAGAATAACCCCGGACCGGCTGATCCACCGACAAGACCAATCAGAAGCCCTCCTCCCAACCCCGCGAGCATCCCACCGAATGGGAACCCACCCTGAAGGTAGTTCTTCTGCCCCGCGACCAGGACACAACACACCAGAGCCGCGATAACGCCCATCCACACTCCATTGCGCGCGATCAACCAGCCCTTGAGCTTGATCGCCGACTCCTCAACCGCTTGCACACTCTTCGCTACCGGTTCGAGTTTGGGCGAAGGAGCTTCTTCAGCAGCATCGACGGGCAATTCCACGACGGGAAGGGGAGGAAGCGCGACAGTCGGAGGAGCCGCGGGCAATTCCGGCTTGCCCACCGGCCGATCAGGCACAAGATCAGCCATTGCCTGAGCCAGGTCTGGCAGAAGTTTGTCGAACCGCTCCTTCCCATTGGCGACTGCGTCCAGATCGAAGTACTTCCCCCTGGCTCCCGCCCACAACGGGCTGAATGCCTCCTTGAGTTCCGGCCGCGTGACAATGTGTATCTGGTCGATCTTCTTCTCCTTGATGTACTTCGCCGTCTCCTCGATGCTGGGCATCCGGCTATCGGGTCGTTTCGGCCCCTCGTCGGTAATCAGGATAATCACCTTCGTCGATGGTTCGCGGAACGGGAAGTCCGCGCTGTCCGCGACTCCATCGAGACTACTTTCGCCCTCGTCTCCTCCCCCGCGCGTCTTGAGCATCCCCACCTCGTCGCGGAACTTGGCGAAGTCCTTCGTCAGTTTCTCATCGCCAAACTTCATGATGAGGTTCGGCTGACCGAGAGTTGTCGCCTGGAATCCCACCAGTCCAACCCGCACGTCAAATTGCGCCTTGTTCAACTCAGTAGCAAATTTCTCAATGCCCCCGCTGGTGCCGTTGATCGTCCATTGCATACCGCCAGTAATGTCCAGCGCGAACACAATGTCCAGAGGAGCCTTCAGCCCTTCCTTCACCTCCACATTCGTCTGAGCCTGGGCCACCAGATTGATTCCTCCCGGCTTGGCGGTTGCGCTGACCATTACTGGCTGAGCACCGGGCTTCGCATCACCCTCGGCAGTTAAATCGACTTTCCCTTCGGATTGACCCGCGGGAATGGTAACAGGCGGTACCTTCACACCATCAGGGAGATTGTCGAAAGCAACCGTAACCTCTTCGTTGAACGCCCCTCGGAGCACCTTCACCTCGAATGTGTTCTTCCCGCGCTGATAGACCTGAATCTTGGGAGACACGCTCACCGCCAGTCTCGGCGGTTCAGGAGGAAGCGGGAGAACCTTGACCTTGATCGTCCCACTCGCGGAGAGTGGTTGACCATCGGGCTTGGCGCTTGCGGTCGCGGTGATCGTGTAGTCGCCGGCCCAGCCTTTGGGATCAGCGACCACTTCCGCCTTGCCGCTCGTTTCGCCGGGTGGAATGGTGATGGTGGAGGCGGTGAGGATGAGCTTGGAAGCCTCGAACTTGACCGTGACGGGTTCGTTGAAGTTGGCGCGCGCGATCTGGACGTTGAGGGTGTTCTTTCCTCCGGGATACACTTCGACGAACTCCGAGACCGTGATCGCCAGTTGAGCGGGCGGCGGCTGTTCGGGCGGCTTTTCGGGTGGACGCGGGCGAAGCAAATACCAGAGCAACTCGCCAAACGCCAGCGCTCCGATCAAGCCTCCGAGGGCACCGTAGAACCCAAAGAGCACCGGCTTGGGTAACTTCAGGAACAGGGCGGGCATTCACGTCTCGCAACACAAAAGAAAGAATCGCAGTGTGAATTTATGATGGCGCGCAGTCGATGTGCGGTCCAGAGGGAAGGAGCCAGGCTTTGTCGAAATGGTTGGTCGGTGGGAAGACAAGAGAAGAGAAGACCCCTCACCCGCCGTTACGACTGACGCGAAGCATCGATAGCGGCGGGTGAGGGGTCTTCTTCTGAAAGTTTATCACTCAGGATTTCGACACAGCACCCGCTGGGGAGAGGTCGCCGCCGCGGAGCGCCTCGCTCCGCGATAGCGGCGGGTGAGGGGTCTTGTTCTGACTCTTGCGCGGCTCTGCACAGCGTCTCACTTCGGCGCGGAGAGGGTCATTGTCATGGGCTTGGTTCCATCCTTGATTTCGCGGAAGCGCTCCAGCCACAGTGCTTCGAGTTGATTTCGTTTCGTGCCTTGGATGTCCTTTGCGGCTTCGTAGCGGCGCTTCCTCTGAGCAGGTCCGTTAAAGGCCAGCGGGCCTTCAAGCTCAATCAGCCTGTGGAGATCGCGAAGCACCAGTTCCTTGTCGCCCGTCAGGTGGTGATAGTACGCGCTCAAGAACCACACACCCGACTCGTTCGGATAATGCAGCAGGCCGACATCAAGCCACTGCTTGGCCTTCTCCATGTTGCCGTCCGCCAACAGTTTGGCCCCGTAGCCGAGACTGAAGTTGGCAATCTGGTCGTCGCGATACGCCACACCCTCCGCCAGTTTGATTTGGACTTGCTTGCCAGGAGGAATCCGTCGGCGATACCGCTCATGTTTCTCAATTAACTCCTTCAACAGCGGCTCGGCGGCCGGGTCGATCTTGCCGACGATGTGGGCGTCGAAGATCAGGTTCACTTCCTCGTCGTAGCGGGCTGTTTCGAGCCTCACGCCATCGAATTCCGGATACGCCGGAGTCACGCGGCGAACGCGATCAAGAAGCTCGCTCATCGGAATCACTGTGAGGGCGGGCTTATTCGGCGCTGGAGAGAAGTAAGCCGACCAGCGGGCATCGGTCTTCAGTTCGTCGAGGAGTTTGCCCAGAGCCTCGTTTTGAGCGGACGTGTCCACAACTCCGCGAAGTGTGTACCGGTTCGATTCGTCGAAGTAGCCGCGTTCGATCAGAACTCCACTCCACAACTGTTTGTCTTTTGGTTTCCTTTGATCCTCCGCGACCCGTCTACGAATCTCGGCGGTCAAGCCGGGCAATGGCGGCGTGCCCAACTCAATCTTCAGCTCTGGCGGCTTCGCGGACGGACTGGTGGGTTGCTTGCGTCCGGCAAGAGTGCCCACGAGCGGCGGTTGAGAGCTATCCGGCTTCAGCGCTTCAGGAGCGGGCAGTTCCGGTTTGGGTTCCGCGGGGAAGAACTCCTCGGAGAGCTTTTTGAACTTGGCGTTCACCTTCTCCGCGTCTTCCTTCTTGACCGTCTGGCACTGGAGAGTCAGCACGCCGGTTGCGTCGAAGTACAGACGGGGCATACGCACATCGTCGAGTTCGTTGGCGGCCCATTCTCGGAGTTCGGAGAGCAGCCTGCGCGTCTGCACGAGCTTCATGCGCTGGGCAGAGACTCCACCCTTGGCAAGCCGCTCGTAGCCTTCTTTATTCGCGTCGGCCTTGTCGATGAGTTCCTGAAGAACGGCCTGGTAAGTGGCCTTGAGTTCCTTTTCGGCTGCCGGTGTCATGCCGGGTTGAATCCCCGCGAGCAAAAGGTCACCCGTCGGGCCGAATTCCGCGCCGCTCTCGACGCGCACACCATCGAGTACAGGCTTGGTTGCAACGATCGCTTGCATTCGGCCGAACGGTTCGGGCAGCCCGATGCCGAATTCAGGCGTGATGCGGATGGGGTCCGCTCCTCCGAGAACTGTCGGCCAGGTCTTCTGACAGAGCTTCTTCACATCCTCCAAGTCGAGCATTCCTCCTCCGATGCGCACGCCGACGATGAGGCAGCGAATCCCGGTAATCCGGCCGGTTCCATCGGGCTTTTCGTTCTCGTAGGCGAAGTAGAGGCGGTCAGCACGCAGGCGCCTGATGGCGGGAGTCTCTGACGCGGAGAGGAGTTTCTGCAACTCGGCGGACGAG
>JAKEEV010000545.1 GCA_022616395.1 Planctomycetia bacterium
ACACCAGCCGCATCGAAACCCTCTACAACCTCCAAGTCGAAGACCACCACACCTACTTCGTCGGCTGCGACGAGTGGGGCTTCTCCGTCTGGGCGCACAACCAGTGCTACGGGGATTTCTTGAAGGCGTTGGGCAAGGAACACACGCCTGAGCTTCAAGCCCTCTACGAGAGTGCGGTCAAGAACCCTCGGATGTGGAAGCAGTTCCAAGATGATTTGGCGAAGGTCGCTGGTGTTGACATTTCCACAACGAAAAAAGCGTGGGGTGTTGTCCAAGAGAGTGCCGGACTGAAGCTTCCGCCCGTGCCTAAAGGGAACATGATTGAGCTTCCGCACGGTGCGACTCCCGGAACTCATCACTTAGGCGGCGGCGCAGTGATGAAGGGCGTGAGTCCTGAGGATATTGCCAAGATTCAAGCCTTCGCGGACAAGACTGGCAGTCCGGTTGCTTTGGTCGGCAGCCGAGTGAACGGTAAGGCGGGTGCTGCTTCTGACTTCGACTACATCATCGGCGGTCTCGACGGCAAGATTCGTTCACAAGCGATGAAAGACCTGCCGAGGGGTCCGAAGGTTGAAAGGGAGTTCGGGCAAACAAGCGGGATTGATATCATTCTTGATACCCCGCTTGACACTACACGACCTCACATCATTTTCGTTCCGAAGGCAAAGTAGGTGAAGACATGGAAACGCTGCCTGTCGAGGTGTACTCCAGTGAAACTAACGCTGCAATACTCCGCTTTCCGGGGCGGCAGTTTCCCGGCGTTCTGATTCAAGGAGATACCCTGTCCACGCTGTTCGCCTTGAGCCGCCGCATCCTGCACCACACAGCCGAGAACGATACTGAAGAAGCCCAAGCGTATGCGGAGGAACTCGCCCAGACGTTAGCAATGCTGCTCAAGCACTACGAACATGTGCTGGAGCAGCAGAAGATGCCACTGCCCTATGTTTCACCGTTCAAGAACGGCAGTGGCTAATCGTTCGTCAGCACCAAACTGAGGGCGTCCGATGAATGAGATGAACGCTGACAATAACCAAGACAAGCCGTGCGGGAAGGTCGAAGCCGTGTCCTCGACCCGCCAACGCATCGTAGAGGTTCACTTGGGCGGCAGAGTGATCCGCACCACTGCTGACCATCCCTTCCATGTTCCGGGCAAAGGTTGGGTGAGCGGCACTGATTTACTCGGAGCCATGAGTGAAGGGGAAGACGCAGCCGTGTTCACTCCGAACCCCAGTGAGCAACCGAACACAGAGCAACCACGTCCTTCCAATCCCATCACGGGGTTCGTTGCCGGAACACCGATTCGGACGTGGGACGGCTCGGTTCCCATCGAGCAACTTCAACCCGGCGACCTGATCCAGATGCCGCCCGACGACTGCGAAGACGACCACGAAGAAGAAGTTCGTGATGACGATCACACCGGCGAAGACGCTCGTTGGTGGGAATGGAACTGACCGCGAGCGAACGAACAAAGGCAGCCGTCGAGCTTCGACCACGGCGAGCGAACGAACAAAGTGAGCAAAGCCCGGCTCGCCGCCGGGCTTTGTTCGTTAGCTCGCACCACACCAGCCGTTCACTCGGTTGCGAACTCTCGGCTCAGAGCGCGGTACACGGTCTTTCGGGTCAAGCCGACCGTGCGGGCGATGGACGCCACGCTCTTGCCTTCGCTGTGAAGCTGCCGGATCACATCTTCCTTCTCTTCGGTCAGCCTCACCCGCGTACCCGTCTTCCGCCCGCCCCAGCGCTTCCCCTCGGTCTTGGCTTTGGCGATACCCGCCAACTGGCGTTCTTTGCGGACTTCGGTTTCGTAAGCCGCGACGCTGGCGAGGACGCCCGCCATGAGCCGACCGGCGGGCGTCGCCAGATCGAACCCTTCGCGCAGAGAAACGAAGCCAACGCCCAGCGCCTGCAACTCCTCCAGTAGTGTGAGCAGCCCCTTCGCCGTGCGTCCGAGACGGTCGAGCCGCCAGACGCACACTTTGGAAACCTTGCCGGACCGGTGTTGGAATTGGGAGCCAACGGGCGTATCATCGAGACGACCTGGGAACATCCCTTCTACTCACAGGAACGA
>JAKEEV010000001.1 GCA_022616395.1 Planctomycetia bacterium
CCTCCAGCCGCTGGGACCATTCACCAGTCGCGACGGATCGTATTCCTTCACCCACTTCAGGATGTTGTTGGTGTCGTGCTGCCCCCACCCCTCGTTGAACGGCACCCACACGACAATGCACGGGAAGAACCGCAGGTGGTCGATCATTGCTTTCAGTTCAGTACGGAATTGCTTCTTCTCGCCATCGGTGAACTTCGCGTCTTCCTTCGCGTCCGGCCGGATGAAGTGCCCGCGAGCTGGTACTCCTCCGCTGGGCATGTCCTGCCACACAAGCAGGCCGAGCTTGTCGCAGTGATAGTAGTAGCGCGCGGGTTCGACCTTGATGTGCTTGCGGAGCATGTTGAAGCCGAGCTTCTTGAGCACTTCGAGGTCGTACTTCATCGCTTCATCGCTCGGTGGCGTGAGCAATCCGTCCGGCCACCATCCTTGATCGAGCGGCCCGATTTGGAATAGCGGCTTGTTGTTGAGCATCAGGCGCATCACGCCCTTGTCGTCCTTCGCAGCGCTAATCTTGCGGAACGCGAAGTAACTCTCGACATGATCGAGCGGATTTCCTGGTGCGGTCAATTCGACCACGAGTTCGTAAAGGTGCGGCTTGTCCGGCGTCCAGGCCTGCGGATTGGGAATCGGCACGCTGATGACTTCTCCAATCGTGCCGGCCTTCTCCGCGACCTTCTTTCCTCCGCTGCCGACATACACCCAGACCGGCGCATCCTTCGCCGTGCCGCGCCCCTGAATTGTTACCTTCAGCGTTCCGTTATCGAAATCGACCACGGGTAGCACTTTCTCAATCGACGCGCGGCCGACCGGTTCCAGCCACACCGTTTGCCAGATTCCCGTGACAGGCGTGTACCAGATGCCTCCGGGTTTGCTCACTTGCTTGCCACGCGGCTGAGCGCCGCCGTCGGTTGGATCCCACACACGCACCATCAGTTCGTTCTTTCCTTCCTTCAGCGCATCCGTGATGTCGAAGGAGAACGGATCGCTTCCTCCGCTGTGAGAGTCTGCCTCCTTGTTGCCCAGGAGTGTCAGTTCCTTGCCGTTGAGTAACACCGTCGTGTGCCAGTCCACGGCTTCAAAGTGAAGCAGCACGCGCTTGCTCTTCCACGCCGCGGGAATCTCGAACGTCCGCGAACACCACAGCGTCTGCTTCGATGTGAGCATCTTCCCGACGCCGGAGAGAGCGGACTCGATCGGATACGGAACGAGAATCTCGCCGTCCCACTTCGTGGGCGACCCAGCGCCTTGCGTGGTGATCGCGTAGTTCCACAACCCATTGAGGTTCAGCCAGTCCTTGCGGACCAGTTGCGGGCGCGGGTATTCCTTCCACGCATTTTCGGGCGTGACTTTCTTGCCCCACTTGGTCATGAGCGGAGCCGACGCCGGCTTCCAGTCCGCGGCAGCAACCACCGAGGGGATGGCGAAGAAGACGAGAGAGGCGAGGAGTCGAGAGTACATGAGAGGCTCCGAAGTGTTAAGGCGAACCCCGCCCGCAAGGGCGGTGGGTTGTGTTCAGCGCACCCACCGCCCTTGCGGGCGGGGTTCGCCAATCAATCCGCTACCCTTTTCGTAATGCTGCCATATGCATCAATGCGCCGGTCGCGGAAGAACGGCCAGTTTCTGCGCACGTCTTCCATCAACTTGCGGTCGCAGTTCACAACGAGAATCTCTTCCTTGTCCTGGCTGGCGCGCTTCAGAATTCGGCCAAAGGGATCGCTCACGAATGATGCTCCCCAGAACTCCAATCCCTCGCCAACGATCACTTCATGCCCGACGCGATTGACAGCGCACACATACGTTCCGTTGGCGATGGCGTGTCCGCGCATGCTCGTTTCCCACGCCGCGTGCTGAGCTTCCCCGAACTCGGCTTTCTCTCGTGGATGCCACCCAATAGCCGTTGGGTAGAAGATCACTTCCGCGCCTTGCAGCGCTGTGAGGCGCGCGGCTTCGGGATACCACTGATCCCAACACACGAGTGTACCGACACACGCGGGCTTCGTGTGGAACACTTTGAACCCGAGATCGCCCGGCGTGAAGTAGAACTTTTCGAGGAACAGCGGGTCGTCGGGAATGTGCATCTTGCGATAGAGGCCGAGCAACTGCCCGCTGGCGTCGTGAACGGTCGCGGTGTTGTGATACACGCCCGGCATTCGCTTCTCGAAGAGCGAACCGACCACCACGACGCTGTTTTTCTTCGCAGCGGCCGCGAGCCTCGCCTCACTTGGGCCGGGAATTGGTTCCGCGAGATCAAATAGCGCCGCGTCTTCTTTCTGGCAGAAGTAATAGCCGGTGAACAGTTCCGGCAAGCACACCACCTGAGCGCCTTGCTTCGCGGCGTCTGCAATTGCTGTTTCGGCTTTCGCAAGATTCTTTTCGCGCTCAGGTTCAACCTTCATCTGAACGGCGGCGATAGTGAATTGGTCCTTCGTCATTGGTCCTTCGTCCTTCGTACTTGGTGCCGTGCCGTGAGTGTGTTATACCGAACCCAACGGCCAGCTTCTCTCCTACTGACCGATTGACCAA
>JAKEEV010000546.1 GCA_022616395.1 Planctomycetia bacterium
CGCGATGCCGGCGTGGATGAAGCTCACAGCCTACGACCGTGCGAAAGTGCTCAAGAAAACCGCCGAACTGATGCGCGAGCGAGCCGATAACCTCGCCCGCACAATGACAATGGAACAGGGGAAGCCCGTTCCCGAAGCCAAAGCCGAAATCATGCACTCCGCGGACACCTTCGAGTGGTTCGCGGAGGAGGGGAAGCGCGCTTACGGGCAAGTCATTCCGCAAACGAACCCCGCCAAGCGCCACATGACGATCAAGCATCCGGTTGGCGTTGTCGGAGCCGTCGGGCCGTGGAACTTTCCGGTTACACTTCAAGCGCGCAAGATCGCGCCGGCTCTCGCGGCAGGTTGCACCATCGTGTGCAAGCCCGCGAGCCAAACTCCGCTTTCGCTCATCGGTGTCTTCGAGTGCATGATTGAAGCGGGGTTGCCAAAGGGCGTAGCGAACCTCGTCATCGGCTCCGCAAGCGAAATATCCGACGAGTTCATGCAGAATTCCGCCGTGCGGAAGATCAGCTTCACGGGTTCAACAGCCGTCGGCAAGCAACTCATGAAACAAGCAGCCGATCAGGTGAAGCGACTGAGTCTGGAACTCGGCGGGCACGCTCCGTTCATCGTGTTCCCGGACGCGGACCCGGAAGTGGTGGCGAAGGCCGCCGTGCTGGGTAAGTTCCGCAACAACGGTCAGGTATGTATCTCACCTAGCCGGTTCTTCGTTCACAAGGATGTCGAGAAGAAGTTCACAGAGGTTGCGGTTGAGGAAGCGAAGAAGCTCAAGATGGGCAACGGGCTGGAGGAAGGCGTTGTCGTCGGCCCGATGTTCGAGAAGAAGGCGATGGAGAACACGCAAGCGCTGATTGATGACGCGAAAGGGAAGGGCGCCAATGTCCTCACCGGCGGCGGGCGCTCCAAGAAGTTCGAGAAAGGCTACTTCTTCGAGCCAACGGTGCTCAAGGGACTTTCTCCCGATGCGAAGATTCTCACAGAGGAACCGTTCGCGCCCGTGATGCCCGTGCTCGACTTCAACAAGCTCGATGACGTGATCGCTCAGGCGAACAACACCAAGTACGGCCTCGCGGCGTATGTTTTCACCAATGACATCAGCATCGCGTGGAGAATGGCCGAAGGACTGGAAGCCGGGATTATTGGCTTGAATGACCCGGTGCCCGCGACTCCGCAATGTCCCTTCGGGGGGATGAAAGAATCCGGGATGGGCCGCGAATTAGCTCACGAGGGACTGGAAGCCTACCTCGAAACGAAGTACGTTTCGATGATGCTTCGCGGATGATCGAACCGTCGTCGAGACCAGCGCCCGCTGGTCTCGACCAACCTCGCAAGATTCTCGTCAGGTGCTCACATGCCTCGCGCCCTGGGATTGGTTCTGCTCGCGCTTGGAATCGTCGTGGGTTTGATCGGAGTGATC
>JAKEEV010000547.1 GCA_022616395.1 Planctomycetia bacterium
AGACAGACGATACCGGACAAGATTCGTCGCATACCTCACCTCCTGGTGAATGCACCAACTGCTTCCCCAGTGCGCGCACCTTATCCGATCACCCGTGAGCACGCAAGGCGCTGATCCGAAGGGTTTCCGTCGGCTCTCAGGCTCGGTCTTGCCAGTATCCAGGTTCGCGGCTGGTGTGGGCGACGGCCACGACCAACACATCTCCAGATGGCTCGACGCGGTAGATCACGCTGTACGGGTAGCGCTGTAATCCGGCTTCGCGGAACTCGTTGTCGTACCACCCGTACCGATCCGGCTGCGCGGCAATCACCGCCAGAATCCGATCAACCTCGGCGACGAACCGCTGGGCGGCCGACTGGCTCCGCTGTTGGTACCACCCGATCGCAGCTTGGTACTCGGTCTGCGCGTCGGGGTGGAAGTTGACGTTAGCCATTGGTTGGCTCAGCGGCGTCGAGTTGCGCCTGCACCTGCCGACGAACCTCGTCTAACGGAATTGGTTTCACTTGCCCGGAGTCGATCTGGTCGGCTCGGCGACGAAGCTCGGCCGCCCATGCGGGGTGCAGCGAACTTGGCGGTGAGGTGAGTGTCGCCGCGAGCAATTCCGCCAGTTCCGCGCGCTCCGATTCGGACAGGGCAAGAGCGGCGTTCAACAGTTCGGCGACTGCTTGGGACATGTTCCCCTCGAAAAGAGTCCATCACTGTTCGAATCGTATCACAAGGCGAGAAGCGGTTCTATTCCCCCAAGCCCTTGTCCCATTCATCCAGTTGGCGTTCCAGTTCCTCGAAGGTGAGTCCCGGTGGTGGTGGGGGAGCGGATTCGGCGGTGCGGTCGCGAGTGTGGCGGAGGGAGTCTTCGAGTCTGCGCACCCAGACTGGTACATCAAGCCCGACTCCGCTCACTGTGGCTTCGAGCGGTTCCATCGCGGCGCGCAAGCCCTCGAACGCGGGGTTGGTTTCTGTTTGCCCCGCGCGGGCGGCTTCCGCGGCGGCCGGGACTTGAGCTGAGGCTCGGTCGATCTCCAAAGGTCGCGTGAAGCGTTCTTCAAGTCGGTCTCGCACCGTGCGCAGTCGGACGCCGTAACGTGTCTCGCGCTCGGTCAGTTCGTTGAGCAACTCGTCGGACAACTCCACCGTCTTCTCGGCGATGAACGACCTCCACCGAGCCGCGAGAGCTTCGTATCCGCGCTGGCAAAGCACTTCATGAGCTAAAGCCAGCGGGCGCATTCGCCACGCGAAGCGGTCGTAGCGCACCTTCACCCGGAGCATGTCTAAGAGAATGTGGATGTGTTCGCCGTAGTCGGATTGCGTGGTGGTCGTGTTGTAGTCGCGGTACTCGTCGTAATGCTCCACGAGCGCCTGAAGCACCACCTCCGCGGCGCGCGCGGTGCGGGTGCGGTCGAGGGTCCCGGAGTCCCAGTCAAGGACGAGCTTCGGCTTCTTCGCGTTCCCCTCGCTGGCCTGTATTTCGTGATCGAGCCACGCGGCCACCCCGCGAGCCAGAATCCCGCGCATGTTCGACAGGCCCAAAAACGGTACCGTAAACAAATCGCTGCCGTACTTGGTGACGAAGCCCTTCACCGGTTCCCAGTCATCGTCATCGGTCACCGTTTCGAGCACGGAGAGCCGAAGCGACTGACTGTGCTGATGCCAGAGGTTCTGGAACTCGGTCGCGATCTTGAACAGCGCGTCCGCAAGTGGGCCATCTTCATCCGTTGCGTCTTCGCCCCACGTTGAAGCCGCCGAGAGGAGCGTTTCAACTACTCCACTAAGCGCTGTGCGGAAGAGTTGATCGAAGCTGCTGACTCGGCGACCTTCGGGCGGGTTGTTCCACTCCATCTGCCGCGCGAGCTTCGTTAACTGGAATGTTTCGCGCAGTAAACCGAGTCGAGGAAGTCGCGTGACGAGGTCATCGAGAACGTGTAGCGCGGTTTGAGCTTGAAGCACCTCGCGCGGCTTTCCGCCATCGGACGGCGGGCAATACAGAAGCGGTTCGCGTCGGAAGTGAGCGAGGAAACTCGGAAGCATCGCCCGCACGCTCTCCGCATCACGCCAGCCGATCGCACGCTCGATGCGCACCAGCAACCGCTCCCACACGGGCGGTTCGCGTTCGGCCTCCTGACTCTCCAGATCAGGGGGCTGACGCCCCCCGCTCGCCTTACTGGCGGGCAACTCCGGCCCCGATGCACGCACGGCCGCCAGCGAGATTGCCGCACGCCGCACTTCCACGCAAGCGGAGACGCCCAGATCGAGTAAGTGGCCCTTCAGCGCCCGCCGACGGTCGAACTCGATCATTCCTTCATGGCCGCTCGATGGGTCGGGCACAGCGACTTTCATGAGCCGGTCGAGGAATTCGCTCAGTGAGTCGTTGGCGCGTCTCGCCGCGGTCAACCAGTTCGCCAGCGCGGAGTCGTTCGCATCGCTTGTTGTCCACACATCCGGCCGGGCCGCGAGTCGCCAGAGTTTCGCGACCGCGTGCAGAAAACCGAGCCGGTTCTCGATGGCGTCGGCCTGCGCTTCGAGTGGGAACTCGCCGACCGGTTCCGGCGGGTCGCCCGCGACCGAGCCTTCAACTCCGTCATCGGTCGAATCCTTATAAGTGACCCCTTCATAAGCGGAATCAAATTCGCGCGATTCTCCCTCTTCGCGCTCTCGGTCTTGCGAGAGCCACTCGTGCGGTTCCTGCCAGTCCTCGCTCGCGTTGGCTTCCAGGAGTTCAAAGAATCGGCGCACAAGCGGCGCTCGATCAGATTGCGGAGTCGCTGCGACCGCGCCACGCAGCCAGCGCTCCGCGAGGTGCTCGAAGGACACGCCCGGTTCTTCCATCGGGACGGTATCGCTTTCGGACAACCACGTCATCAAGAGACCCATCGCCGAACGCCATTCTCCGCGCTCGATGAGTGGCTCGATCACCTGCGCGAATGCGGTCGGGCTGGTGAACCCGTCTCGATGCTGACGCCAGAACGCGACATCGTTCGTGTGGTCTCCTCTCGGTTTGGGGGAACCCCCCCTGGGTTCCCCCCGCGTGCCCCCCTCCCGCCGCGCCCACGCCGCCAGCGCATCAGCAACGTGTTCGGCCGCGTCCGCGCGTTCACCGCCAACAATGCGCGGAAGATCACTCACGGTCGAAGTCGCGAAGCGATCCCACCACGCCGCGAACTTCCGCATATTGGCCGAGAGCCATTCGCGTGTCGCGCCATCGGCGACTGTTGCTGTCGCCGCCAGGGCGCGAGCGTAGAGATCGAGTTGCCGGCCAACGGTGTGAATCAACTCTTCCGCGCGCGGATCGCGCACGGTGTCTTCACGACCGGGGAAGATCGGGAACAGCCCCTGATAGCCGAGGATGTTCCACGGGTCGATCAGCGCTCCGCAATCAATTCCGCGACGAAGCAAGTCTTCCACTTCTTTAAGTAGCGGAGCGGCTTCCGCGGGCCGCCCGCGATCCGCCGCGAACCCCGCTTCCGTCTGGCGAATGCGAATCTCGGTCCCGAACCTCACGGCAGGCGATTCGATCTTCGCCGACTGCGCGCGAGCAGCATTCGGATATCCCATCGCGGCAAAGAACTGAGCGAGTCGGCGATCCTGAAGGTGAGTAGCGCGCTGAGTGGCTATCGCCTGGTTCAAGAACTGCCTCACGCCCGCGAAAGGCTGCTTGCGTTTCTCGGCTTCCGCGCGCAATCGTTCGCCGTGAGTGCCCGGAAGCGTCTTGAGCAACAGTTGATAGAAGGCATCCCGGTAGCGCGCGATTCGCGGAACCAGTTTCGAGAGCGTCACGGATGAATCGTGATAGTTCGGCCCGGAACCGCTCACACCAGCTCCCATGAGGATGGTTCCAGCGAGCACCGCGGCAGACTCGAAGAGTCTCTCGCTCATTTCTCCGACCGCATGCGGCCCAGGAGCGACCCACGTGAGGAGTGTATCGAGCGTCATCTGACGAAGCACGAATCGGCGGAAATAGCCCGAGTTGTCAATCGTGTGCGGGTCCCATTCGCCGAAGAGGACATTCGGCCGCTTGTTCACCGGGTGGAAGTGATCGTGTGCGCGCGGATCGAACGCCAGTTCATCCAACTTTGAGGGATCGAAGCTTGCTTCATCGAGAAGTGCCGGTTCGGTCTTCGCCAACAGATCGAGCGCAGGGCGCACCAGATCGGCATAAGCTCCCGGAGCGACTCCGGCTCCCGCAAGATAGACCGGCACCGGCCGGATCTTCTCGTGCGGGTAGTATTCGGTGTTTGCGCGCGTCTCCAGCACCGCGATGGGCCGATAACCAACATAGTCGTTGATTGCCGAGAGCGAGTGAGCTACGAGCCGTTCGGGATCTTCCCCCAGAGCGCCTTGTTTGAGCACGACCTCGCAGGCGCGCGCCAGGAAGAACGGCCCGAAGAGCATCGAATCGGG
>JAKEEV010000548.1 GCA_022616395.1 Planctomycetia bacterium
ATCGCGACCTATTCGCACACGATGCGGCTGGTCCGCGCGCTTCCGCAATGCGGTTCAATCCCGGCCGCTTTCGAAGCACGCCTCCGAGCCGTTCTCGCCGATCATCTGGGTGAGCACGAACAACGAACAGAGTAGGTGCCGCTTGCCGGGTGCAAATCAGAGCCGCGACCGTGAGGGAGCGAAACACAACGCTTCCTCACGGTCGCGGCTCTGATTTGCGCTCCGAAGGCCTACGCCGTCACAATCCGCCGGAACGTCAGACTGATTCGCTCGCCGACTTCCTCCTCGGTCTTCGGCAGCGCGTGCAGCCAGTGGTGTTGTGAAGTTCCGCCCATCACCAGCAAACTCCCGTGACCGAGCCGATACTTGAGTGTTTCCTTCGACTTCTTGTGCTTGAGCACAAACTCCCGCACTGAACCGAACGACACCGTGACCACAACCGGGTTCTCGCCCAACTCCGGCTCCGCGTCGGTGTGAAAACCGATTGAATCTTTCCCATCGCGGTAGAAGTTCAAGAGAAGACTATTGAACGTCGCGCCCGACGCGGCTTCAACTTCTTTCTTGATCTCTTCTAATTCGGGGAGCCAGCCAGTTCCGGTGTGTGACAGACCAGAATAACTGTAGCGCAAACCATCGTCGGCGAACCACGCGTTGAGTCGCGGAAGTGGAGTTCCGCGAACTTTCTCCTGCTTCCACGGAAGCTCATTCCGCAGCCACGCGAATAGCGCATCGGCTTTTTCCTTCGAGCAGAAGTCCGGATCGTAGAGGAGCTGCCCGCCGTCGCGAATCTCGATCCACTCGGCCATTGGTCTGCCCTCTCGCGGTGTGATGGTGTTGCGTGTTGCAAGAGACGCACAAGCTCGCGTCGCGGTTCGCTCTCAGCATTGCCGAAACCGCCTTTCTCGGCGAGAGGCGTCGTTACGAATCACCATTCGCTTTCTTCGATGAAAAGCTGCTAAACTAACTCAGACGGGACACACGCGCTCTGAACCCACCTGTCCGCTCGATCCGCGAGACGCATATGCTTCGCATTCCCCGCCTGTTTGCTTCACCGGAATTCGCTTACCGCTCGCGTCGCGAGTTTCTCGCTCGCGCCGGAGGCGGATTGGGTCTGCTTGCTCTCGCGGACTTGTTGCGTGCCGAAGAGAAGCATCCGGGGGTTCACACCCCCGGCTCGCCTGAGAACGATCCGCTTGCTCCGAAGAAGCCGCACTTCGAGGCGAAGGCGAAGGCCGTCATCTGGCTGTTCATGAATGGCGGACCGAGTCAGGTTGATACGTGGGACCACAAGCCCGAACTCGACAAGCGCGATGGTCAGGAACTCAAGGGCTTCGACCCCAACACCGGCTTCTTTAACGCGCAAGTCGGTCCGCTGATGAAGTCGCCGTTCAAGTGGGCCAAGCATGGTCAGTGCGGCAAGATGGTCAGCGAACTGTTCCCACACATGGCCAAGCATGTCGACAAGATGGCGTTCATCCACTCGCTGTGGAGCGACTCCAACAACCACTCGCCGGCGCTGTTCAAGATCAACACCGGCATGACGCGCATGGGCTTTCCGTGTGTGGGAAGTTGGGTCACTTACGGACTGGGGAGCGAATCGCGAAGCCTGCCTGCGTTCTGCGTGATGTACGATACGCTCGGTCGCGGGATTCCGAAGGGTCATGCGCTTAACTGGGGCGCTGGGTTTTTGCCAACCGTTTACCAGGGGACTGCGTTCAAGCCACAAGGCGAACCAATCGACAACCTCACGCGACCAAAAGACATCACCGAAGAGCGTCAGCGGAAGCAACTCGACCTGCTCGCCAAGCTCAACCAGAAGGCGCTGCGGAAACACCCACACGAGGCCGACTGGATCGCTCGCGTCGAGTCCTACGAACTCGCTTACCGCATGCAGATGGCGGCGCCGGAGGCGCTCGACCTCTCCAAGGAAACGGATGAGACGAAGAAGCTCTACGGACTGGATAACCCGAAGGCGACTCACTTCGCCAAGCAGTGTCTCATCGCGCGGCGGCTTGTGGAGAAGGGCGTGCGGTTCGTGCAGATTTACAGCGGCGGAATGGAGAACGATTTGAGTTGGGACGGACACAACAATATCGCGAAGAACCACGGCGGCTTCGCACAGGAGACAGACCAACCCATCGCGGGGTTACTCGAAGACCTGGATCGCCGCGGAATGCTCAAGGACACGCTCGTCATTTGGGGAGGCGAGTTCGGGCGGTTGCCCATCGTGCAGAAAGGAAACAACGGTCGCGACCACAACCCGCACACGATTACGTACTGGCTTGCTGGTGGCGGCGTGAAGGGCGGAGTGAGTTATGGAGCAAGTGACGAAATCGGTTTCAAGGCCGAGGAGAACCGAGTCAGCATCAACGACTTCCACGCGACTGTTCTTCACCTGATGGGACTCGATCACAAGAAGCTCACGTATCGCTACAACGGCCGCGACTTCCGCCTCACGGATGTCGCGGGGACTGTGGTGAAAGACATTCTGGCGTAAAATTCCCTTCCGCGCTTTCGAGGGCCGCCCATGCCCGCTTCCGATGACTGGACCGACTCGGACTTCGTTCCACGCGAGCCGGACGCGGCCAGCGAATCACCAGATTCGCCGGGACAC
Source organism: Planctomycetia bacterium (assembly GCA_022616395.1). GTDB lineage: Bacteria > Planctomycetota > Planctomycetia > Gemmatales > Gemmataceae > Gemmata. Next base: position 2,615 of record JAKEEV010000548.1, read on the forward strand.
GCTCACCGAGAGCGAATGGAGTGGTGTCGGCTGGAAATACTCTCGCGGCTGGGAGCGGGCGAAACTCAGGTGCAAGTGACAAACTGGCTGGTGACGCTCGGTTGTGATCCCGGCGAGGCGATCCGACTTGTGGCGTGGGCACAGACAGCTGCTCCGCTTCGACCGCCCGGCGGTGATGTGGTTGTGTGTGTGGAGGAGCAATACGAATCGGGCGAAGTGAACACCGACCCGGTAGCGTCGGCCCGAGCACGAGCAGCAGCCCGGAAACAGCGGACAGGGACAACTCGCGATACCTCAGCCCCGGAGTTCGAGTTCGCTCAGCCGGCCGATTCAACCCAAGCACGCTTGAATCACAAAAGCGGTCGGTCGCGAATCTGGCTGGTCGCGCTGTTGGTCCTGCTCGTCTGTACCATTGTGGTCGTGATCCTCGCTCTGTGATTGTCCGTCGCTGCTTCTCGCTGACGCCCGGAGTTACGCATGATTCACTTTGAAGGCGACATGTCGTTCGCGTTGCCGGTATCCGAGGTGGCCGAGAAGCTCTCCGACGCGGGGTTTCTCGCCAACAGCCTGCCAGACGTGAAGGTGAGCGAGTCAACGCCCGACAAGGCCGCGTGGAAGCAGCGGTCGGGGTTCTCGTTCCTCACTGGCGGCCTGAACTTGGAAGCACTTGTTACCGCTCGCGAAGCCGGCAAGTCAGTCGTGCTCAAGATCGTCAGCAAGACCATCGGAGCAAGCAGCACTGTCGAAACGAAGCTGGAGTTTAAGGACGCGGAAGGAGGAGGAACCGCGGTCCACTGGACAGGCGATGTCACATCCGTCACGGGGCTACTCAAAATGGTGCCGAAGGGCTTGCTCGAAGGTGCCGCGAAGAAAGTGATCGAGGACGTGTGGAGTGCGGTTTCCGCCAAGTTGAATTCACAAGCCAGTTCCAAGTAAGTGCGACCCACAGGTTCGCTTTCCGTAGCCCCGGAGGGGCGTGTGATGGTAGCCAGGGGTGAAGCGCAAGCGAAACCCCTGGTCGGCGATTAAATGAAATGAAGCCCCGTGAGG